>CAIKRV010000001.1 GCA_903829945.1 uncultured bacterium
GCCATATACCAGGTATTGCTTAGATAGGGGAACCAAAAACTACCTTTACCATGAGCTAAATTTTTGGCAACGCAGGCGTATTGCTGACCATCCATAAACATACCATCCTGAATCATTGCTGGAAGGGTTAAGCCAAGTATAACTAGAATACTTAACATTAAAAAAGCAGACTCTTTTCGTGTTATTTTCATGTAGGAAGCAAATTTATCGTTTTTGTTAGAATAAAGGTTTTAGATCATTCAAAACTTAAGTATTGATTTTGGTTAGTTCTTATAATTCAATTATTTTTGTGCTGTTGATGAAATTTATTAGATTATTTATTGTCTTATATGTTTTTCCGCTGTTTTTGTCTAAATGTTTTGGGCAACAAGATCTTTATATTGCAGAATCTGCAAATTTCCATCTTAATAACGGGGCAAAAGTAGCGGTTTTTGGAAATATTATTAACGATGCACAAGGTGGTTTAAATGCAAGCTTCGGATCAAGTTTTTATTTATATAGGCACCCTGGAAATGGATTAGGTCGTTCAAGAATATATAGCAGCTCTACTGTTTCAAGCTTGACAGCATTTGTTGCTTTTTGGGATTTTTACACCGACAATACCACGGGTTTATCTCGTAGTGGAGCTAAATATGTTGGCGTAGATAGTGGTTTTGGTGCCATTCAAATAGAACAATTGGTACGAATTCAAGGAACACATTATTTTGTAAATGGAATAGTTTGGACCCCTAGAAGCAAATTTCAAGATGCTTATATTCAATACTATAAAGATAGTGCAAAATATTTTAATGCCAGAAATAATGCTCATATTGATGGGTACGCAAGTTACTCGGGGTGTACAAATTTTATATTACCTATTGGAGACGGAAACTACTTAAGAAAGGCAGGTTTTTTAAATCCCGTATGTGGAAATTATAAAGCAGCCTATTATCATTTGAATCCACAAAATGAAAATTATGTAATTTTTGGTAAGCAAATAAAAAATGATTCAGCTAAATATTGCAAAGACGGAATTATTAAAGTTTCGTCTTCAGAATTTTGGCATATGCAAGGTAATGCATCAACAGAGATTCAACTTGAATCTTTAAATTCAATAGCAGGTTATAGTAATTTTGATTCAACTAATAATTTTAATTCAAAACTTCCTTCAAATATAGTTATAACCGGTTTTGATGGGCATTGGGAAAATCTAAAATTAACTTCTTCCTTGTATTCTTTAATTCAAGACACTTTGGTCCAAAGTAAAAAATCAATTATTCCTGATTCAGGTTATAATGTTTTTACCTTCGCTCTGCAAGATACCCTTTCAACTTTCATTCCACAAATAAATCAACTTAAAGCTAAGACAATTGTTGAAAAGCTCCATCTAAGTAATGATTTATTATTTTTTAATTTAAGGTCGAATGAGGTAGTTTCTAATATTGTAATTTTACTTTATAATGTAAGTGGAATCTGTCTATTTCAAAAAAAAATACCCCAACTTAGCGGTTTAAATGAAGTAAGTATTCCAATGTTTGGATACGCACAAGGAATTTATTTTTTAAAGGTATATGAAGATAAAAATGAAATTATTTCACAGCAAAAAATTATTAAATACTAGAAAGATCACTTTTAAAAAATTACATATTAGTATTTTATTTATTTTAGGCGCATCTGGTTTATTTGGTCAAGTTAAGATTGGCACTAATCCAACATTAATTGACTCCAATTCATTATTGGAATTAGAAAGTAAAAGCAAAGGTTTCTTGTTTCCCCGTATGAATACCGTACAGATGAATGCTATGAATAAGCCACCGGATGGAATGACAATTTATAACACTGATTCAGGAAATATTATTTTAAGAGCTTCCGGTAAATGGATGAATGTTTATAGCGGAAACTATAATGGCAATAATATTACAGAACAAGATTTAGGTTGTGTTTTTGTCCATAAATATTGTACCATAGGTGATGGTACCATTACTAATCCTTGGAAATCAAACGATAGCTCTGCCGGTATCAAAGATGCATTGAGACATTTATCTCCAACTTGCAGAATTATTTATTTCAAACCGGGATATTATGCAACTACCGGAAATCAGGAAATAGATTTTAGTAAATATTTGCCAAACTTATCTAATACCTATTGGAAATTGGCTTTTTCCGGATACGGAATAGAATTTCAAGGACATGGGGCAGCAATATATGTAAATGGCGGCGCAAGCTTGACCGGTAAAAAACCCGGGTTACTTTTTTCGTGGCCTGGTACACATGTTTTTTACTGGAAATTTACCGGATTACAATTTTATGGAAATGTGGATACATCATTGGTTCAATGGGGCGGTACAAGTACTCCCGGTTTATACCTGAATGGTTGCGATTTTGATATTGCGGCAGATAATGGCTATGTACCCACAAAATATTTGAGTACACCCTCTTCCGCTTGTGCTATAAAAATTTTTGAACCCTTAGAAAGCAGGTTGCATTTGGTTGGGGTTTGTGCTGCCGGTTCAGGGGTAGTGTTGGATGTTGCTACATTTTGTACTATAAGTGGGGCGTTTAGTAATACTATTATTCCAAATACTAATACGATTTATCCATTTTCCTATGGACTAAACCTTATTAATTGTCAGTCTAATAATTTTACTCATATGGATCTTGAGATTGCATATAACGGCATAAAGTTTGACCAATGGAGCATTCAAAATACATTTAGTGCAATTTTTGTTTCCCAATGTGATTCCAATGGAGCAACTTTTGATAATAGCACCCAAGCTACTAAAGGAAAAAATATAATTTTATCCATAAGAAGTGGACCAACAGTTAATACTCCAACTAAAACAATGCCTCAAAAATTATATACATCAAAAAGTGATTCAACAAAGATAAAAGTTGAAAATTACTTTAATTTTTAGGTTTTAAACTAATTAATTCGTTAAAAGACTAAAGTTTTGTGCCATTTTGGAATTATTTGCACAGGATTTGGGTTTTAATGTTTAACTTTGAATATCAACTAAATTTAAGATTCCGAACTATGAAAAAATTAATGTTATTCGTTTCAGTCCTTACGTTAAGCCTTGCAATTAATACTACTACTTTACATGCTACTACTTGTGGAGATGGTAAAGATGGTAAAGCTTGCTGCAAAAAAGGCGCAAAAGATGGTAAAGCTTGTTGCAAAAAGGGTGGAGATGCATCCAAAACCGATGCAAAAGGTGAAGCTGCTAAAAAAGCAGACACTAAAAAATCTAACTAAGTCACACTTAGGTATTAAGGAAGCCTTCCCATATGGGAAGGCTTTTTTATTTTAAGATTTACCTATTTTTGAATACTTTTAAATTAAAATGATAAATGAGTGAAAATAGAGTAGAACAATTTAATACTTTCAGAGAAAAGATGAATAAAAAAATCTTTGAAGCTGAAAATAAAGTAATTAATAGGTATTTTAATTTGGATACCAATGCTTACATGGAAGGCGCACTTCCTGTCAAAACAAAAGAAATGTTAGGGTTGGTTTCATCTATGGTTTTGCGCTGTGATGATTGTATAAGTTATCATGTAGGTCAATGTTTCGAAATCAATGTAAGTGAACAAGAATTATATGAAGTTTTTTCAATTGCATTAGTAGTTGGTGGTTCTATAGTAATACCACATTTGCGAAGAGCAGTAGAATATTGGGAAGAATTAAAGGCAAAAAACAATTAATTATCCTCCACATCTTAAATTATTATGAAGAAGCTATTTTTATTGGATGCCATGGCACTGATTTATCGTGCACATTTTGCGTTTATTCGTACTCCACGAATCAATTCTAAAGATATAAATACCTCAGCAGTATTTGGATTTACCAATGTGCTTTTGGATATTATGAAGAAGGATCAACCAACGCATTTAGCAATAGTATATGATACTGGCGCACCAACTTTTCGTCATGAACAATACAGTGAATACAAAGCTGGCAGGCAAGAAACACCGGAGGATATTACCATTGCCATTCCTTATATTCATAAAATGGCTGATGCTTTTGGAATACCTAATATTTCGTTAGACGGATATGAGGCCGATGATTTAATTGGAACTTTAGCAAAAAAAGCTGCAAGGGAAGGCTATTTGGTTTACATGATGACACCAGATAAAGATTATGGGCAATTGGTAGAAGAAAATATTTTGCAGCTTAAACCGGCATATGCACAAAAACCTGCGGAAGTGTATGGCATTAAGGAAATTCAGGAAAAATGGGGTATTGAAACCCCTTTGCAAGTGATAGATATATTGGCATTAATGGGTGATAGCATTGATAATATTCCTGGGGTTCCCGGAGTAGGTGAAAAAACGGCAGCTAAACTCATTAAAGAATATGGTAGTGTAGAGAATTTAATATTCAATATTGATAAACTCTCGGGCAAATTGAAAGAATCAATTATGGCAAATATGGCTGATTTAAAAATGTCTAAAGAATTGGCCACCATTAAAATTGATTGCCCTATTAATTTTGATGAACAAGCGCTTTTAATGAGTGAACCTAACTATGAGGAACTCAAAATAATATTTGAAGAATTAGAATTTAAAACCTTGATGACACGTGTTATCCCGGGTATGAATTCCGCAACACCTAAGACAGTTAAAAAAGTAAAACCGGGAACTCCGGAAATTGATTTATTTAATCAAACAGAATTTATTGAAGAAGATCAAGAGGAAAAAGAAGAGGGTGATTTTTTAAAAATTGGGGATATACAACCGGATTACAAATTAATTAATTCTGCAGAGGAAAGACAGCAATTAATTACATACTTAAAAACATCAGATGTACTTTCTTTTGACACAGAAACTACCGGCTTAAATCCCCATTTATGCGATATGGTTGGAATGTCCTTTGCAATTAAGGAAAAGGAGGCATTTTATGTAAGTGTTCCTAAGGAAAAGGAAGAAATAAAGAAGATTGTTCAAGAGTTTAAAGAACTCATGGAAGATGAAAATATTTTGAAGTTGGCACAGAATATTAAATTCGACATGCTAATTTTCAAAAATTATGATGTTGAAGTTAAGGGCCCAATGTACGATACAATGTTGGCACATTATATTTTTGAGCCTGAAATGCGTCACAACATGGACTTATTATCCAGAAAATATTTGAATTATGACCCAATTGCTATTGAAACTCTCTTAGGCAAGAAGGGAAAAAATCAGCTCAATATGTCCGAATTGGACCCGATGGCAATTAAAGATTATGCTGCAGAAGATGCAGATGTTGTATTGCAATTGAAACCTAAATTAGATCCCTTATTAAAGGATAATGGTGGGGAAAAGGTCTTTTACGAAGTTGAAATGCCATTGGTACCTGTTCTAGCCTCCATGGAACGTGAAGGAGTAAATATAGATCGAAATGCATTACAAGCTTATTCTGTTCAATTAAGAGATGAAATGATTGAAACGGAAAAGCAGGTTTATGAGTTGGCCGGTATGAACTTTAATATTAATTCCCCTGCACAATTAGGGGAGGTATTATTTGATAAATTAGAATTGGATCCCAATGCTAAACGGACTTCGAAAAGTAAACAATATTCAACTAATGAGGAGGTGCTTTCGCAGTTAGCATTAAAACATGACATTGCACAAAAAATTTTAGATTTTCGTGGAATGCAAAAACTAAAGTCTACTTATGTAGATGCTTTACCTTTATTAATAAATCCAATTACTGGAAGAGTTCATACTTCATACAATCAAGCAGTAGCGGCTACTGGTCGTTTGTCTTCTACAGATCCAAACGTGCAAAATATTCCCATTAGGACGGATCGTGGTAAAGAAATTCGTAAAGCTTTTATTCCTAGAAATGATGATTATTTAATTCTTTCAGCAGATTATTCTCAAATAGAATTAAGACTGATTGCTGAGCTCAGTGTGGAAGAAAATATGATTCAAGCTTTCCATGATAAAGTAGATATACATACAGCAACCTCAGCAAGAATTTTTGGCGTCCCTTTGGATGAAGTAACTTCTGATATGCGCAGGAAGGCTAAGATGGTAAATTTTGGTATTATTTACGGTATTTCTGCATTTGGATTGGCGCAACGTTTACGCATCCCTCGTTCTGAAGCAGCACAATTAATTGAACAATACAATGCGCAATACCCGGGAATCAAAAGATATTTACAAACGCAGGTAGAATTTGCCCGAGAACACGGATATGTGGAAACATTGATGGGTAGGAGAAGATATTTGCGTGATATTAATTCTGCAAATGCGACACAAAGAGGCTTTGCTGAACGGAATGCTGTAAATGCCCCAATTCAAGGCTCCGCGGCTGACATGATTAAGTTGGCAATGATAAAAATTCATGCCGAAATGTCAAAATTAAATCTACGCAGTAAGATGGTACTTCAGGTACATGATGAATTGGTCTTTGATGTACATAAAACCGAGCTTGATTTATTAAAGCCAATCGTGGAATCCGGTATGCGTAATGCCTTGGATTTAAAAATTCCGATTGAAGTTGAAATGGGATCGGGAATTAATTGGTTGGAAGCACATTAGAAGTTATAAATCACCTAGTTGTGGCCTTATAATAATATCTTCTACTACCGCATTGGGAGATAAAATACTAGCTGCATAAATCATTTCTGCAATATCTTCCGGTTTAATAAATCGAGAGGAGGGAAGTTCAGTTCCTCCCCAACTATCCGTTAATGTAGCACCGGGTAATACAGCAGTAACTCGTATTCCATGTGGTTTTAATTCCTCGCGCATGGCTTTACTCATTCCATAAAGCGCAAATTTACTGATGCCGTAAGATCCTCCATGCGCATAAGCTTTGATACTGGCAATAGAACACATATTGAATATTTGCCCACTATTCCTATTAATCATATCAGGAATAATTAATCGACTCATATGATAGGCACTGTATAGATTTGTATTGATCAATTTTTCTAAAACACCTTCTTCCTCGTTAATAATTTCACCAGGCATAAAAACGCCGGCATTATTTATAAGAATATCAATTTTTTTAAAATTTTTCTTGATAAAAGAATAAAATTCATTTAATTCTTCTTTGTTACAAACATCGCATACCTGATAAAATATCCTATCAGGCGCTTTCTTGGCTAAAGCTCTTAGGTTTTTTTCATTTCGTGCACAAACTGCAACTTTATGACCAGCAAGGGCATATTTAACAGCTAAGGCTTTGCCTATTCCTTTTGAAGCACCGGTTATCACAATATTCATAGCTTGC
Organism: uncultured bacterium; assembly: GCA_903829945.1. Lineage (GTDB taxonomy): Bacteria > Bacteroidota > Bacteroidia > CAILMK01 > CAILMK01 > CAILMK01. Next base: position 7,208 of record CAIKRV010000001.1, read on the forward strand.
GAATTTCGGAAAAAATGGCTATATTGTTTTATTATTTATAAACTGAAGGAAATATTGGGCAATCCAATTCGTCTTATTCTATATTAGCATAACTTTGTAGCACTACTTAGAACACTTTCATAGTTTAAATGCGCATAATTTATAACCTGGGTGCTTATGTCCTCTTATTACGCAATACTTTCACTAAACCGGAGAAGGCGCGGATTTATTGGAAGCGATTTATTTTTGAGGCCAATGCAATTGGGGTTGAATCTTTAGGTATTGTAGCAATAATTTCCTTATTTACCGGAGGGGTAACTACCATAAATACAGCTTATCAGATTGTCAGTGCTTTGGTTAAACCAAGTATTATTGGTGCTATCGTAAGTGATACTAATATTTTAGAATTTTCTCCAACTATTACTTGCTTAGTACTGGCAGGTAAGGTAGGTTCAAATATTGCCACAGAATTAGGTAGCATGCGGGTTTCTGAACAAATTGATGCTCTGGAAGTCATGGGTGTCAATTCTGCAGGATATTTAATTTTTCCTAAAATCATTGCAGCCGTGGTTGTCATTCCTATGCTCATATTAATTTCCATGGGTTTAAGCATTTATGGAGGATGGTTTATGGGCAAAGCTACCGGTATTGTTACTTCTAATGATTTTATCACTGGAGCTCGCTCCACATTCCGTACCTATACATTCATTTTTGCCATGATTAAAAGCTATAGCTTTTCCTTTATCATTGCTTCCGTTTCTTCATACCAAGGTTACCATGCCGGTGGAAGTTCATTGGAAGTAGGTAGAGCAAGTACTCGTGCAGTAGTTTATAGCTGTGTGCTTATATTATTTGCCGATGTTATTTTAGCAAAATTATTATTGTAATTACAATTTCCTATGATTGAATTAAGAGGCATAAAAAAGAATTTTGGGGATAAGCAAGTGCTTCGTGGAATTGATGCTGTTTTTCTTCCAGGGAAAATGAATATGATTATTGGAAGTTCCGGTTCAGGTAAAACTGTCTTAATGAAATGTATTGTAGGATTATTAACACCCGATGAAGGAGAGGTTCTCTATAATGGGAAGGATTTTACAAAACTAAAATATACAGAAAAACGAAAGCTTCGTCAAGAGCTTGGAATGTTGTTTCAATATTCTGCCTTGTTCGATTCAATTTCTGTAGAAGATAATGTTGCATTTCCATTAAGATTATTTACAGATACTCCGGAAGAAAAAATTTTGGAACGTGTTAATTTTTGCTTAGCGAAAGTAAACCTTGAAAAGGTAAATAAATTGTTGCCTGATGAAATTAGCGGCGGTATGAAAAAAAGGGTAGGAATTGCTCGAGCGATTTCCCTAAATCCAAAATATTTATTTTGTGATGAGCCCAATTCAGGACTTGATCCGATTACCTCCACTGTTATTGATAAACTCATCAAGGAAATAACAGTAGATTTTGGCACTACAACAATTATCAATACCCATGATTTGAACTCAGTTTTGGAGCATGGTGAAAATATAATATTTTTGCACAAAGGCCTTAAAGAATGGCAAGGAAATGCCGCAGAAATAAGAGACACCAATAACGAAAGTTTAAATGAGTTTATTTATGCTTCCGAAATGATGCGGGAAGCTAGGGGTCGAAATTTTAAATAATTTATTTACAATGTCAGGACAAATTGATTTGGAAAATTTGGATTTAAAAAATCTTCATGCACCTCATGGAAATACCTTAGTTTGTAAAGGATGGATTCAAGAAGCTGCATATAGGATGTTATTAAATAATTTGGATCCGGATGTTGCAGAGAAACCCGAGGAATTAATTGTTTATGGAGGTTCGGGCAAAGCTGCACGAAATAAAGAATCTTTGAAATTGATTTTAACAGCTTTGAAAGATTTGGAAAGCGATGAAACATTATTAATTCAAAGCGGAAAACCTGTAGGTATCTTACCTACACATCCTGATGCACCGAGGGTAGTTATTTCTAATAGTATGTTGGTTCCGAAGTGGGCCACCTTTGATTATTTTCAGGAATTGGACAAGAAAGGCCTCATCATGTATGGACAAATGACTGCAGGTTCCTGGATTTATATCGGGTCTCAGGGCATAGTTCAAGGTACTTATGAAACATTTGGTGCAGCTGCCACCAAACATTTTAATGGCTCTCTAAAAGGGACCATTACTGTCTCTGCCGGTCTAGGTGGAATGGGTGGGGCTCAGCCCTTGGCGGTAACCATGAATGATGGGGTAGCATTGATGGCTGAGGTTGAAGAATGGAGAATCCAAAAACGAATTCAAACACGTTATTGCGATATTCAAATTAATAATATTGATGAAGCGATAGATAGAGCATTAATTGCTAAAAAAAATGGGGAGCGTCTTTCAATTGGCGTACTTTGTAATATTTGCGACTTATTGGAAAGGCTTATTGAAAGGAATATTACTCCTGATATTTTGACCGACCAAACTTCTGCACATGATCCTTTGAATGGTTATTTGCCACAGGGAATGACAGTAGCTGAAGGAAAGGAAATGCGTTATTCAAATCCTGAAAAGTATACTGAATTATCCTATAAAAGTATGTCTCATCATGTTTTAATGATGTTGGAATTGCAAAAACGCGGGGCGATTACATTTGATTATGGAAATAATTTGAGAGGAAGGGCATTAGAGAATGGAGTTCTTAATGCCTTTGATTTTCCGGGATTTGTGCCTGCTTATATACGTCCATTATTTTGTGAGGGAAAAGGACCATTTCGCTGGGCTGCATTGAGCGGAGATCCGGAAGATATTTTTACAACAGATAAACTTATTCTTGAATTATTTCCGGAAAATGAAGGGTTAAAAAGGTGGATTACTATGGCGCAAGAGCGCATCGCATTCCAAGGTTTGCCTGCACGTATTTGTTGGCTAGGTCAGGGTGAACGTGAGAAGGCTGGATTGGCGTTTAATCAATTGGTGAAAGATGGAAAGGTTAAAGCACCTATTGTAATTGGCAGAGATCATTTAGATACCGGATCTGTAGCTTCACCAAATCGTGAAACTGAAGCGATGATGGATGGCTCCGATGCAATAGCAGATTGGCCTATTTTAAATGCATTAATTAATACTGCCGGTGGCGCTTCATGGGTAAGTGTTCATCACGGTGGTGGTGTTGGAATTGGCTATTCTATCCATGCCGGAATGGTCATAGTGGCGGATGGAACTGAGGCTGCAGAAAAAAGATTAAAGCGAGTATTGCATAATGATCCTGCTATGGGTGTAATTCGTCATGCAGATGCCGGCTATGATATTGCAAAAGATACCGCAAGAAAACATCGATTAGATTTGAAAGATCGATTAAACAATTCCAAATAAAGCGATTTTATTTGTTTAATTTTTTTATTACTTCTTGCATTTGAGTCTTAATTTGGTCATTTGCAAGATTACCTATACTTCCTAAATGTGTATGATGTAATTCTAATGGAGGAGTAAATGTTCCATTACCTAATTCTTCTGCCACTTTCTTGTATGCATCACGAAAGGAAATCCCTGATAATACATATTGATTTACTTTTTCAACACTAAATAAATCCTTATATTTAATGTCTGTTAATAAATCTTGTTCTACCATAATTTGCGGTATTACATAAATACAAGCTTCTAAACAATCTTTTAATTCTTTAATTCCTGGAAATAATATTTCTTTAGTCAGTTGCATATCTCGATGATAGCCAATTGGCAAATTATTTATTAATAAAGTTAATTCATTTGGCAACGACTGAATCCTGTTGCATTTAGCACGTATTAATTCAAAAATATCCGGATTTTTTTTATGAGGCATAATACTGGATCCGGTGGTTAAATGATCAGGGAAGTGAATAAATCCATAGTTCGCACTCATGTATAAACATACATCATATGAAAACCTGGAAAGAGTTGCGGCAAATGCAGCTAAAGATATGGCTACCCATTTTTCTGTTTTCCCTCTGCTCATTTGTGCATTTATAACGTTGTAATGTGTAGTTTCAAACCCTAATAATTCACTAACTAAAGCTCTATCCAGAGGAAAACTTGAACCATATCCTGCGCCTGACCCTAATGGATTTTTATTACATAAAGAATAAGCAGCCAGCAACTGATGCATATCCTCGGTTAAGCTTTCTGCGTAGGCGCCAAACCACAGTCCAAAGGAGGATGGCATCGCCATTTGGAAATGGGTATAACCCGGCAATAATTGTTGTTTATGTTTTTCACTTAAATCAATAAAAACATTAAATAATGTTTCTACTAAATTTGCAATAACTTTTAGTTCTGACCTTAAAAATAATTTTATATCTAATAAAACTTGGTCATTTCTTGAACGACCGCTATGAATTTTTTTTCCTGCTTCACCAATGCGTTCTGTAAGCATAAACTCAATTTGTGAATGCACATCTTCTACGCCTTTTTCAATCTGAAATTTTCCAGCTTTAATCAAAAGTAAAATATTATTTAAAGCGGACTTAATAGCATGGAGTTCTTCTGCTGACAGCAATTCAATTTTAGCAAGCATTTCAGCATGCGCCAAGGATCCTATTACATCGTGTTCTGCTAAATTTAAGTCAAATTCTTGATCTTTACCTATGGTAAAAGCCTCAAGAAATTCAGGCATTTTAGAGGTATTATCGGTATTTTTTTCCCAGATTTTCATTCGAGTACTATTTTTTCGAGGATTTGGATATATAATTTAATTCCTTCTTCAATTTCATTAATAAAAATAAATTCATCAGCCGTATGAGACCTTGCAGAATCACCGGGCCCCATTTTTAATGACGGGAAGGGCATGAGGGCTTGATCGGAAGAGGTAGGCGAACCATACATTGTTCTTCCTAGCGTTATTCCTGCCTGAACAATGGGATGAGATTCGTTTATATTAGATGGTTTTAAACGCATGGAGCGAGGTGTAATTTCACTCGAAATTGAAGAACAAATAATGGATAAAACTTCATCATGAGTGTACATTTCTGTGCATCGTATATCAACCGTAAACTTGCAATGATCCGGTATAACATTATGTTGTGTCCCAGCATTAATCATGGTCACGGTCATTTTTACCGGTCCCAGCAATTTAGATATTTTAGGGAATGTGAAACTTCTAAACCATTTTATATCTTTTAATGCATTATAAATTGCGTTTTCACCTTCCTCTCTTGCCGCATGCCCACTTTTGCCATAAGCAATTGCATCTAATACTAATAAGCCTTTTTCAGCAACTGCCATTTGCATTAATGTCGGTTCACCCACAATTGCAAAATCAATGGGTTCTAAATCTTTTAATAAACATTCTATGCCATTGCTGCCGGAAATTTCTTCCTCAGCTGTACCTGCAAAAATGAAATTATATTTTAAATTTTCCTTGTCATAAAAGTATAAAAATGTTGCCAATAAACTAACAAGTGCTCCGCCGGCATCATTACTTCCCAATCCATACAGCTTATTATCTTTAATATTCGCCTGATATGGATCTAAACTATAACCCGCATTTGGTTTTACAGTATCATGGTGTGAATTTAATAAAATAGTAGGCTTATCAGTTGAATAATATTTATTTCTTACCCAAACATTATTATTTTTTCTTTCTGCTATTATATCATGCGTAAATAAAAACTGAGCAATAATTGAGGCGGTGCCATCTTCATGGCCATTCAATGATGGTGTAGCAATTAACTGCTTTAAAAGCTCAATTGCTTCAATGCTTAGTTCAGTTATTATTTTCATATCACCGTTATTTTAGTACCTGCATTTACATCATCAGCCATCATTTTATTTAAATAATTTACATGACCAATATAAACACAATTCACACCATTTTTTATTGCTTCTAATGCATTAGTTATTTTAGGAATCATACCTTTACTGATAGTTTGTGAAGCTTTTAATTGTAAGAATATTTCAGGAGTTATTAATTCGATTGAAGAATTTTCATTTTTAATATCTTGTAATACGCCTTTCAATTCAAAGCAATAATATAACTTGACTCTAAAAGTATCAGATAAGGACACTCCTAAACATGATGCAATAGTATCAGCATTTGTATTGAGCAATTGACCTTTAGTATCATGAGTTATCGGTGCTATAACTGGGACAAAACCATTTTGTAATAAAACTTTTAAATTATTATTATTTAGTTCCGATTGATTGATGTCACCTACAAATCCATAATCAATTGATCCAACGTCTCTTTTCGATGCAGGTAAAATATTAGCATCTGCACCACTCAATCCAATAGCATTACAATTGTTAGATTGTAACAATGCTACAATCCTTTTGTTTATTAATCCGGCATAAACCATAGTAACAATTTCCAGTGTAGCTGCATTAGTAATACGTCGTCCTTCAATCATTTCAGGAATTACACCCATACTTGAACTTATTTCAGTGGCTAATTTTCCGCCGCCATGTACTAAAATCTTTAACCCTTTTATTTTAGAAAATTCGTGAATAAAAGATTTTAGCAATGTTTCATTATCTATAACATTTCCGCCAATTTTTACTATGCTTAATGTTTCTTTCATGATCAAGAAATATTTTCTAAAATATTTTTTAGAACTACCTGTGCTGCATAAATTCTATTATTGGCTTGTTCTAAAATTAAGGAATTAGGGCCGTCCAATAATTCATCAGGAACCTCTACATTTCTACGTACCGGCAGACAGTGCATAATCTTTGCATTGCGGGTTTGCCTTAATTTATCCTTATTTAATAGCCATTGTTCCCCTTGATCATATACTTGTCCATAATTATTAAACGAAGACCAATTTTTAATATATATAAAATCGGCATCTTGCAGCGCTTCTTCTTGCTGATAAATTATTTTGGCCCCTTCAGTATATTTAGGATTTAAGTTCATTCCTTCCGGATGAGTAATGATAAATTCAACATTTGCTTTTAACATCCATTCAGAAAATGAATTGGCAACCGCTTGCGGTAATGCTTTGATGTGTGGTGCCCAAGTTAATACAACTTTTGGTTTTAATAATGTGCTTTTATGTTCCTCAATGGTAATAAGATCTGCCAAACTTTGTAACGGATGTAAAGTGGCGGATTCTAAACTTATCACTGGTACCATTGTGTATGAAATGAATTTGTTTAAAATGTATTCGCTATAATCCAGGTCTTTATTAATTAAGCCGGGAAAGGAACGAAGTCCAATAATATCGCAATACATACCCATGACAGCAGCAGCATCTTTTATATGCTCTACATTTGTTCCATTCATTATAGCACCATCATTAAATTCTAGCGCCCATGCTTCTTTGTCAATATTTAAAACCATCACCTGCATGCCTAAATTGACAGCAGCTTTTTGAGTACTCATACGGGTACGTAAACTTGGATTCATAAAGATTAATCCAAGAGTTTTATTTTTGCCTAAATGTGCATAAGAATATGGATCATTTTTTATAGTAATGGCCTCCTTAATTATTTTTTCAACGGACGGCAAATCATTTACAGATATAAATTGTTTCATTTTTTTATATCCTCCAAGCATGACTTAAATGCAGTTAAAAATAAATCAGCTTCTTCAAGTTTTAAATTAAGAGCAGGCAAAATTCGTATAGTGTTTTTATTGGACGAAGAACCCGTAAATATCTTATGATCAAAAAGTAATTTATTCCTTATCTCGGCACTTGGGAAATCAAATTCTACTCCAATCATAAGTCCTAGACCTCGTACTTCTTTTACTAATTTATGTTTCCGGATCTCAGTCACTATATAATTGCCTATTACATTTGCATTGGAAATAAGATGTTCGTTTTTGATAATTTCTAATACGGCTATTGCAGCCGCACAAGCCAAATAATTTCCTCCAAATGTAGTCCCAAGCATGCCATGTTTTGCTTTTATTTCGGGATTTATTAGTACACCCGCTACAGGAAAACCATTTCCCATTCCTTTTGCAATAGTAATTATATCTGCTTTAATTTCGTGATGTTGATGTGCAAAAAACTTTCCACTTCTACCGTACCCTGATTGTACTTCATCAAGAATTAAAATAATGCCATTTTTTTTACATAATTCATTTAGCTTGTGCAAAAATGATTTTTCAGGAATATTTACTCCACCTACTCCTTGAATACCTTCAATAATGACAGCACCAATTTCAGTAGTTAAATGCTTTTCTAAAATGGATTCATCATTAAAAGGAAGAAAAATTACATTTGAATTTTCATTCATTGGGGATAAAATGGAAGGATCATCTGTAGCGGCTACTGCTAAAGATGTTCGCCCATGAAATGATTTACTAAAGGCAATAATTTTTTTGCGTCCTGTATGAAATGATGCTAGTTTTAAAGCGTTTTCGTTGGCTTCTGCACCTGAATTGCATAAAAAAAGTGAATAATCCGGGTAGCCTGAAAGTGAACCTAATTTTTCTGCTAAGTCTAATTGTAAAGTAATTTTTATGGAATTAGAATAAAATGAAATCTTATGTAATTGTTGTTCTAATTTTTCAACATAATATGGATGACTATGTCCTACTGAAATAACTGCATGCCCCCCATAGAGGTCTAAATATTTTATTCCATTTTTATCCCATAACCATGATCCTTCAGCTTTTTCAGGAACGATATCGAATAATGGGTATACATCAAATAAGTTCATATACTTTTTTTTAAAATGCAGATGCTTTAAGTTTTAAACCTTGAGTTTCGTTTAAGCCGAACATAAGATTCATGTTTTGCACGGCTTGTCCTGAAGCGCCTTTTAATAAGTTATCAATTATACTGGTTAATAATAACTGATTCTTATGTTTTTCTAAATGTATTAAGCACTTATTAGTATTAATCACTTGTTTAAGATTAATTGGGGTGGTACTAATTTTTACAAATGGATGGTCCTTATAAAATGATTCATAGATTTCGTACGCTTGTTCCAACTTTATATCACATTCCATATAGATACTTGCAAAAATACCTCTGGTAAAATTACCGCGTGAAGGAACAAAATTTAAACTAGCATTGAAATCATTTTGTAAGGATAATATACTTTGTCCTATTTCAAATAAATGTTGGTGTTCAAATGCTTTGTATGTGGAGTAATTATTTGCACGCCAACTAAAATGAGAGGTTTCACTGTAGGATTTACCGGCACCTGTAGCACCGGTTATTGCATTAATATGGATATCCTTACTTAATAATTTTTCCGATGCTAAAGGAAGTAATCCTAATTGTATGCAAGTTGCAAAACAACCCGGATTTGCAATTTTATCAGCCATTCTTATTTTGTCTCTTTGCAATTCAGGCAATCCATATATAAAATCTTCCTTCCAACGAAAATCTTGACTCAGGTCTATAATTTTCAAATTGGAGGTAAGGAAATTTGATTTTAAAAATGAGATCGCTTCACCATGACCCATACATAGGAATAAAACATCAATTTCCGGATGAATTTCTTTGGTAAATTTTAAATTAGTTTCACCTAATAAGTCGGTATGTATTTCATATATATATTTACCTGCTTGACTATTGCTTTGTGCAAATAAAATATTTACCCCCTCATGAAAAATTAATAATCTGAGAAGTTCTCCTCCGGTATAGCCAGCCGCACCTATTATTCCTGCTTTAATCATGATAAATTATTTTGATTGTTTACCATTCGGTGTATTGTTGTTTGATTGCCAAATATTTTGGCAAATCCTTTTACATCCTCGCCACTCCAGGTATTATTCATTTCCCCATAACTTCCAAATTTGGCACTCATTAAATCATGGTTAGATGTAATACCATTTATTTGAAAATGATAAGGTTTTAATGTAATAAAAACAGTGCCGCTTACAAAATTTTGAGAGTGTTCAAAAAAGGCTTCCATATCTCTCATTACAGGATCAAGAAATTGTCCTTCATGCATCCAATTGCCGTACCAAGCTGATAATTGATCCTTCCAATATAATTGCCATTTGGTTAAAGTATGTTTTTCTATGGCATGATGACCTTTTATGATGAGCATAGGTGCTGCTGCTTCAAAACCTACTCTTCCTTTTATTCCTATAATTGTATCACCTACATGAATATCTCTGCCTATGGCAAATGGAGCAGCTATTACCTGTAAAGCATTAATGGCTTCCACGGGATTTGCATAAAGTTGATTATTGATGCCTACCAATTCGCCTTTTTCAAATAATAAGCTTATTTCCTCAGGTGTTTGCTTGCTTAGAGGAGTAGGCCAAGCATTTTCAGGGAGGGGTAAATGTGAACTGAGCGTTTCTTTACCTCCTACTGAAGTTCCCCACAATCCTTTATTGATGCTATAAGTTGCTTTGTCAAAATCCATCACTACTTGCTGTGATTTCAAGAATTGTATTTCATCTTCACGACTTAATTTATGGTCGCGAATAGGTGTAATGACTTTTACTGACGGAATAATGGTATTAAATACCATATCAAACCTAACTTGATCATTTCCTGCTCCAGTACTACCATGTGCAATATAAGCAGCGCCTAATTGTTGTGTAAATTCCGCAATGGCAACAGCCTGTATAATGCGTTCTGCACTTACCGATAAAGGATAGGTATTGTTTTTAAGTATGTTTCCAAAAATTAAAAACTTTATCACATCCTTATAAAAACGTTCTCTGGCGTCTATGCAAGTAAATGATTTTATGCCTAATGTTTGTGCATGTGTTTTAATTTTATCAATTTCTTCCTCTGAAAATCCACCGGTATTTACACAGGCTGCATGAACTTCATATCCTTCAATTTTGGAAAGATATATTGCACAATATGTGGTATCCAAACCACCACTAAAAGCTAAAACTAATTTTTTATTTTCCATTTTTTGTTGGCTTATAGGGATTGGGTTTCATAAAACTATTCTGCTTAATTCTTAGTAAGCGTTCATATATTTTCGATTGCCTGGCAAATTCCCAAATTTTGTTTTTGGTCTTATTTTTTACTTTTTCTTCAGGATCATAAAGCATGGCCGTACATAAACAATTTTTTCTTTCCTTGCTCATCAGGATTTCAAAATTGACACAACTTTGGCATCCTTTCCAAAAGTCATCGTCATCTGTTAGTTCGGAATAGGTTACCGGTTCGTATCCTAATTCGGAATTAATTTTCATTACAGCCAGTCCAGTGGTCAGTCCAAATATTTTTGAATTTGGATATTTACTGATTGATAACTCAAAAATTTTCTTTTTAATATCTCTTGCTAAACCGGATTTCCTGAATAATGGTGATACGATTAACCCCGAATTGGCCACATAACGTCCATGGCTCCAAGTTTCAATATAACAAAAACCAGCCCATTCTCCATTTGGAGATAGTGCGATGATTGCTTTTCCTTCTAACATCTTTTTTTCAATGTATTCAGGTTTTCGTCTGGCAATTCCTGTACCTCTTGCTTTAGCAGAGGCAGCCATTTCTTCGCAGATAAATTCTGCATATTTTATATGATCTGCTGTTGCAACGCAGATATTAAATTTTGGTTTACGCATGGTTCGTACCAAATGAAAACAAGATTTCCTTGCTTTTCTTTTAATTATTGAAGTAAAATTTTTAGGGGATGGATTTTCTCTACGTAGGAGAATGAATTAGTAATGTACGACTCAGCGTCGAATAAAAAATGGCATTTTTAACGTAAAAACTATTCCTGCTGGAATAGAAAACAAGATTCTAAAGGCATACCTATGGTATCCATTAGAAATAACCGTGATTAACTTGCTTTTTTTCATTGATCGTTTAAAAAAATAACACCAATATTTATTTTGCAACTGCAAAGTTATATAAAAATTCAATTTTATTGTTAAGATTTTATTATCTCATTACTATACTAAGTGAAATTAGAGTCGATTTTCATGAAAAGGATTAATTCTTTCTATTTCATGTAGTTTGTCATTTGGGTTTTCCAAAGTCTTTATTAATTTAGCAGCTTATTTTTAGACCAAATGACAACTCTTAAAAAGCTTAAAAAAGTAAGGGCCTATCGGTCCAATCTTACTACTTTTAATGGTGAACAAGACAATTCAAATCTTTTCTATGAAAGACAATTAACTCCGGATAATAGACCTATTCATATTACCTACTATGACAAAAATGGTGAGGAAAGACTTGTAGAAAGCTTTAAGTATGATGAAAAAGGAAATTTAATTGAAGAAATTAATAATCATATAGACGAAGAAAGACTTGAAATGAATACCTGGAAATATGATGGTGCCGGGAACCTCATCGAGGAATGTGAATATTATGAAGATGAGTTATTTGAAAAAACTATTCATAATTATAATTCACTTAATCAAAAAATTAGCACTTCACATTTGGATTCAGATGATAACGTATTGGATAACAATACTTTTGAATATAATGATCATGGAAAACTCTTGAAACATAATCATTTTGATGAACAAGGCACATTGGATTGGTCCTTGGATTTGGAATATGATGCTCAGGGAAATGCTATTAAAGAAACCAAACATAATTATTTAGAAAAGACTTCTGAAATAACTATTCATAATTTTGATTTACAGGGCAATAGGTTGGATTCAACCAGTCAAACCGATCAAGGTGAGGTATTAAGTATTTTGGAAGAGGAATATGATGATGCAGGTAACCATGTGGAAACGGTGGCTAAATCTAAGTATCCATATGTTAGTCATACTATTAGAACTACTGAATATGATGAACAAGGTCGGGCCACAGCCAATCAATTATTTGATGAAATGAATAATTACCTTTTATCGAGGGAAATAATTGAATATGATGAAGATGGCCATCCTTCTTCACAGGAAATTTATGAATTAAGAACAGGACAAGGAATGATAAAAACCCATTTTATGCTTACCTTTGATAATGAATATTGGGATTAATCCTAAATAAACTAACTTAAATACCCGTTCGTTCGTCCTCCAATTGGAGCAGAACTAGGGAAAATATATTGACCCTTGAAATTCGCTGACGATAAAGATCTTCTTTTGGGCTGTCTTCAAAATGACGGAAGAGCACAAAAGGTCTTGTTTGAAAAATATTATTCAGACATGTTAGCAGTTTGTGTGCGTTATACCAAGGATACGGATGAAGCGAAAGATGTCCTTCAAGATGCTTTTATTAAGGTATTTAGTAGAATTAATACTTATACGAGGCAAGGAACATTAAAGTCATGGATTCATAGTATTATGATTCATACAGCTTTAGATCATTATCGTGCGATGAAACGCGATTTAAAATTGTTGGAAGTTGAAGGTGAAAAGGATGATTTTATTGAAGCAGAGGTTGAAGGTACAATTGCCTATGAAGAAATTCTTCAAATCATTCAAAAATTGCCTGATACTCAAAGAACGGTGTTTAACTTATATGTAATGGAAGGCTACTCTCACAAAGAAATAGCCGAGGAATTGGGTACTACTGAAGGCGGTTCGAAATGGCATCTATTTGAAGCCAGAAAGAATCTTAAAACTTTGTTAGAACAGCATTATCCTATAAAATTGAAAGAATATGCCTAAGGCAGATATAGATAAAATAATAAAAAGTGCTTTAAATCGCTATCCAACTAATAATAGCGATTCGGAAAAAGTATGGGCAGGCATTAAACAAAATTTAGATGCTTATCAGAAACCTGTGTCCAGAATTTCAATTTATTCCTTAGTAGCCACTGCTATTATTTGTATTGGATTAGCCGGTTCTGCAGGTTATTATTTTGGTTTCAGAAATGCTGAAAATACTAAGCTAACTATAAATACAAATTCACTCAGTTCGTCAAATAAGCTAGTAATAGGACATGCAGCTAATCCTTCGATGACTTCTACTCAATCCCGACCTGAAACCTCCGAAAGTTTAAATACTAAAACGGAAAATTGGAATGTTGCTCAAACAAATAGTGAAAACACAATAAATGTTAAGCAAAATGGGCAAAAAAAATCTACCAATTATGTTAAATCTGCCAGTACATATCAAAGCCCTACCATTGTAAGCAATAATTCTTATCGCGAAAATCAAGATAAAAACGTTGTTCAAATTTCTAATGTAAAGCCTAATTTAAATCTGGAAGCAATTACACTGAAGGATGAAATTGCACAAGGGAATAATCAATTTAATGAAGCGCCTACTGATTTTACAATTGATTTATTAGGGTCACCGCACCCGAGTTCTATGGATCTTGAAAATGAAAGCGAAACAAAATCAAATTTTATATCAGCCGGTAAAGGATTATTTTATAACATTTGGGCAAATCCTGCATATACCGGAACTGAGGCAAAATATACCTTTAATTCACAGGCAAATTTTGTGAGTTTTCAAAAAAGTTATCGCCCGGGTACTGATTATTATGCATCCTTTGATACCCGATTGGATAAAATAAATAGTGGCATAGGTGTTTATGCTGTTAGAAGTATTTCTCCTTCCTTAGCCACAAATACCTTAGGTGTTACTTATGCTTATAAAATAAAATTTAATGATGGTGCAGTATTAAGTTTAGGAGGAGGGCTCAATGCTTCTACCTCTATACCTTATTATGCCGCACATTATGAGCCAAGGAAAATAGTTGCCAATAGTTTCTTATTTATTCCGAATGGTGAAGCTTTAACCTCTATTAAGACTCGTGTTAATGCAGCTGATTTAGGTTTTTGGTACGAGAACAATAATTTCCTAGGCGGTGTTTCCGTTAAAAATATTAATCAGCCTACTTATTCTGAAGGCGGCAATGTACCTGCACATTATATTTATACCTTAGGCTATAAAATGTCAGTAGGAAATACCTTAGAAATTTTACCACTTATGGAATTACACAAAATAAATGGTGTATTTCAACAGCAAGCAAGTATATTATTTGGTTTTAAAAAATATTTTATGGCCGGTATAGGATATCAAAATGTTAGTCCGGCAACTCCATATGGTGATGTTAGTTTATATATGTCTGCCCAGATGTACGGACGATTAAGAATATTTGCCGGGTATGGATATACCTCTGATAAAGCCGATGCATTTTATGCGCATAGAATATTGCAAACCGGCTTAAGATATCAATTCAGGTAATTTAAAAAAGCTCATTATATTTTGCCCATAGGCTCTTCTGTCAAAAATCTCAGGTACATGATCCAATTTTACTACAGAATGATGCTCAACAATACACCAACCTTCCGGTTTTAAAAGTGCTCTGTCTAAAATAAGACGAACCATTTCTTCGTATTTTACCCATGTTGTATATGGCGCATCGCAAAAAATAATATCAAATTTCTCCTCCGTATTTACCAAAAACTGCATTACATCTGCACGAAGAGCACTTATATTATCGAATTCTAATTTTTTAGCTTCTTGTTGCAAAAAGGTGACGCATCCCGGATGCTTATCAACTGAGGTAATACTTGCAGCTCCTCTCGATGCAAATTCAAGACTTATATTACCACTACCACTAAATAAATCCAATACTGAACAGTCCTCCAAATCAAAATTATTAACAAGAATATTAAATAAGCTTTCCTTGCTTCTATCAGTGGTAGGGCGAATTGGAAGGTTCCGCGGAGCCTTTATCATATACCCTTTTTTGGTGCCGCTTATGATACGCATAATGGACTGCAAAAGCTTTTAAGAAATAAATGTTGCGGCAAGGTCATTACCGGGAGGCTGTATCTGAATTGAGATGGTGCCTCGTTCAGTTTTAAATTTTTCAGATATTTATTAAATAAATTTATGGTTTCTGATTCTTTGGACACCAAACCGGACACAAAATAGTTTTCTTTATTTGGATTGGCTTTTAATTGTTCAGAAACAAATAAGGTATAATATAATCGATCCTCATCAGTATTACACGGGAAACTATTATACAATTGAAGTGCACCTTTACTGAAATAGGCAATATCAATTTTATTATATTCAATATCTATAAACATGTTATTTGTTTCATCATTTTTGCTAATTAGTGATAAGTATTCTAACCATCCAACCGCAGAATGATAAATAGCACTATCCGGAAATTTAGCTTTTAATAGTTTATAAATTCCGATATCATCTGCGTAAACTAAGTGTGCAGATAAGTTTTTAATATATGCAGAATAAATATTACTTCCTTCAGGCAAAGTATAATTTAAAGTTAAAAAAGAAGCTTGCATTTCCTCGTTAAACAATGCAGAAGGCACTATGGTTTGCTTAGAGTGACTATAATAAAATGTAGTATTCAACGTTCTTAAATACGGGAAATTTTCCAAAAGCCAACTTTCCTCTAAAAATATTCCTGAATCTTGTGCATAAAATGATTTTAGCACTACAAACTTTTGCAAAGTTTTATCGAATACAGTTCCGATACAATGATGATCACAGAGTAAAATATTGAGGTAATCGGTAGCATAAGGCTTCCAATTTGCATCTATTCCTTGATATAGGATATTTGTATTGCTCAATAATTCCATAAGTTAACTATACAAAGGTACTTAAATAGCCAGTAACTTTTTCTTAAAACAGTTTACTTGTTTGAAAAAAACAAATCCTTATATACAGCACGCATTTTGTCGTCAACTTCAAGAACTGCCATAGTTAAAGTGCTTAAAGCGATTAAGTTATCTGATTCATCTTTGGTCTCAATTTGCCATACATGAGTTCTCTTTCCAAGGTGGACAGGCTTTGCAGTGCCAATGACAAATCCACTCATGGCGCTTTTAATGTGATTCACTTTAATTTCTAATCCTAAAGTATAAAAATTATTTCGATCTACACTTAAGTAGGCTGCCATACTGCCAACAGTTTCAGCTAATGCAGCTGAGGCACCGCCATTTAACATTCCTAATGGTTGGGTGGTCCGATAATCAACAGGTAAGCGTGCCTTTAGATATGCCTCATTTATTTCAATGAACTCAATACCTAGGTGTTCACCCATATTACCCGCCCCTCTTTTGTTAATTTCTTGTAAAGAAACACTCGTATCTATCATATTATGAATTAAAAGCTTGTACTTTTGCAGCAAAATTAAGAATACTGCACGAGTAATTGCCTTTAAACTACAAGCTTTTGGAAAAAGAAATATACCTCATCAGGCATGGTGAAACTGATTATAATTTGTTTGGAATGATTCAGGGATCTGGAATTGATTCCTCGCTTAACGAAACCGGAAGGCAACAAGCTGCTCTCTTTTTTGAAACATTCTCTCTAATTAAATTTGATAGAGTTTATGTTTCTGCTTTACAAAGAACTCATCAATCTGTAGCTGCATTTACTGCATGCGGCATTCCAACAGAGATACATCCTGAATTAAATGAAATTTCTTGGGGAGAACACGAGGGGAAAGTGGCTAACTCTTTGGATAAAGAATATTTTTCTTATATTATTAATTCGTGGAAGGGAGGTAGGACTAATATTGCCATTCGCGGCGGAGAAAGTCCCGAAGAGCTTACCTTAAAACAAGAAAAGGTAATTAAATTATTACGAAGCAGAACCGATGAAAAGCGTGTACTTATCTGTATGCATGGTAGGGCAATGCGTATTTTTTTATGCAACTTATTAAGTTTGCCTTTATCCGAAATGGATCGCTTCCATCATGAAAATTTATGCTTATATATTTTACGCTTAAATGACGATGGAACTTTTGAAATTAAATTGGAAAATCATACTGATCACCTCTTACCGATGGCCGTAGAGGAAATTTAATTCCTCACCAGGATTCATTTTCTTGAATATAATTATATGCTTTACCAATTGCTGAAATTATATCCATCGGACTCAAACTATATAAACTTGATTTTTCAAGGGCTAAATCTGCCGCTAAACCATGTATAAATACTCCAATTTTTGCTGCTGAAAGAGGTTGATATCCCTGAGCTAATAATCCGGTGAGTATGCCGCATAACACATCACCAGATCCTCCTTTTGCCATCCCTGGGTTCCCTGATGAATTAAAAAATACTTCTCCTTCCGGTGTATGAATAGATGTAATGGCACTTTTTAATACCAATATGCAGGAGTAATCTTGAGCAAAGGTGCTTGCTTTTTCTAATCTGTCAAAATCATTCATTGCTTTTCCGGAAAGTCTTTCAAATTCTTTAGGGTGCGGTGTTAAAATGGAATTAGGAGTAATTAATTCCATCATATCCGGATGAGCCGCTAAAAGATTCAGAGCATCTGCATCCAATACCATGGGTTTCCTAAAATGCTTTAGTAAATTTATTAATGCATCACGAGTAGATAATTGATTACCTATACCAGGACCGGCTCCAATGCTATTGTAAATACTGGTATCCGGAGCATTGCTTAGATATTTTTTATTATTATCACTTAAAACCATTATTTCCGGCAATACAGTTTGCATAATTTCATAAGCACAGCCCGGTATATACGCTGTACTTAAACCTGCACCGATGCGCATACACGCAGAGGCGGACATAACAGCTGCTCCTACTTTTCCATAAGCACCAGCCCATATTAGCGCATGACCAAAATTTCCCTTATGTGCAATCTTGTCCCTATGCTTAATTAAAGGTTTAATATCTTCTTTTTCCAGGTAAAAATGGTTGCAATTTTGTGAGGAAATAAACGCTTCACTTAAGCCTATATTTAAAACAGACCAATCTCCAAGGTATTTCTGATTTTCACAAAGCATGAAAGAAAGTTTTGGCACTTGAATCGTAAATGTTTTATGTGCTTTAATGATGGCATCCTCATCATCATTATTTCGATCGGTAAATAATCCTGAAGGTATATCTATGGAAAAGATTGTTGCACCACTTCGATTAATATAATTAATTATTTCGGCATAATATGATTCTACTTTTCGATTTAAACCGGTTCCAAACAAAGCATCAATTACGATATCCTGTGCATTGATTTCAGGAATCAAGTCATTTTCTAAGTTTATTATTTTATCGGATGCTAAGTCTGCTAATCGTGAACGATTGATGGCTGCATCGGCTGATAGTGATACGTTAGATATACCGTAAATAAGACAATCAAATTCAGCTTGGATCATTTTTCGGGCTATGGCATATCCATCACCACCATTATTTCCGGGACCACAAATAAATATTATTTTTTGATCAGGATTGATTTCAGTTAAAATTGACCAATAAAGCTCCTCTGAGGCCCTTTCCATCAAATCAATGGATAATACAGGCTCGTTTTTAATGGTGTATTCGTCAAGGTTTCTGATTTGCTCGGCACTTAATATTTTCATTCTTCAAAAATAACAAAGATTGAGACAGAATAGGATTAGAAATAATGTTGAAGACTAGGAATATTGTATTTTTTCAGTCTTAGGTACTATACTGTTTACTAATTATTAATTTTGCAGCATGAGTATTGAAAGAAGAGTACGAACAAGATTTGCGCCATCACCTACAGGTCCATTGCATTTGGGTGGCGTGCGAACAGCCTTATATTGTTGGTTATTTGCAAAGAAAAATGGTGGGGATTTTTTATTACGTATCGAAGATACTGACCAAGAACGCTTTGTTCCTGGAGCGGAAGAATATATAATTGAATCTTTAAATTGGGCTGGATTACACTATGATGAAGGTCCTGGTGTTGGAGGTCCGCATGGTCCATATCGTCAATCTGAACGAAAGCCGATATATAGGAAATATGTAGACCAACTTTTAACAGCCGGTCATGCCTATTATGCATTCGATACCAAACAAGAATTGGATGATATGCGTGAAAGAATGACCAAGGCTGGCATGGTTTCTCCAAAATATGACCATGTTACCAGAGAATATATGAAAAACTCCCTTACTTTATCTAAGGATGAAGTAGACGCTCGTTTGGCAGCCGGGGAACCTTATGTAGTTCGGATTAAAATTCCGCGTAATGAGGAAATTAGATTACATGATATTATTCGTGGTTGGGTTTCTGTCCGAAGTAATGAGTTGGATGACAAAGTTTTATTTAAATCAGATGGCATGCCAACTTATCACATGGCAAATGTAGTTGACGACTATCTAATGAATATCAGTCATGTAATTCGTGGTGAAGAATGGCTACCCTCTGCTCCAACACATGTTTTATTGTATAAATATTTAGGCTGGGAAGACCAAATGCCACAATTTGCACATTTGCCATTGATTCTCAAGCCTGAAGGCAATGGAAAACTAAGCAAAAGAGATGGCGATCGTTTAGGATTTCCAGTATTTTCTTTAAATTGGACAGATCCTTTTTCCGGAGAAACAAGCAGTGGTTATCGTGAAGCCGGATATTTGCCCGATGCTTATATTAATATTTTGGTGATGCTAGGTTGGCATCCTACCGATAATAAAGAATTATTTACCAAGGATGAGCTTATTGAAGCTTTCAGTTTAGAACGTGTAAGTAAAAGCGGAGCAAAATTTGATCCTGAAAAAGCAAAATGGTATAATCATCAATATTTAAAAATGACGGATAATGCAATTTTAGCTGAAGCCTTTTTACCACAATTAAAAGATCAAGGAATAGAGATTAATCTGGAATATGTGCAAAATGTGTGCGGACTCATAAAGGAAAAAGCAACATTTATGAAGGATTTCTGGTCACTCTCCTCTTATTTTTTCAAAAAACCTGAACATTATGATGAAAAGGTCATTGAAAAAAAATGGGATGCTGAAGCAAGCTTATTTTTATCGGCATTAATAAATATATTTTCAACTTTAACAGATTTTAAATCTGAATCAGCTCATAAAGGTTTTGAAGAAGCGGCCGTATCACTCAATCTTAAATCTGGTAATTATATGCAATTATTTCGAGTGGTCGTGTCCGGGCAGGCTTCCGGTCCATCTATTTGGGATATGGTTGCTTTGATTGGTAAAGATGAAATAGTTAATCGATTGCAATTGGCAATGCAACTTTATGGCAAGTAGGATTTTAGGAACCAAAGTTGTTTTTATTTTGTAAACTTGATGTAATGAAAAAATATTTTGCCATATTTTGTCTTTTTTGTTATCTGCTTTCAACAGCAGGATTGGCAGTATCTTTACATTTCTGCATGGGAAACTTAGAAAAGGTTGCTTTTTTCAAAGGCAATGATTCTTGTGCATGCCAGAAAAAAAATAATTGTTGCAAAGACCTTGTCAAATATTTTAAATATTACGAAGCACATAAAAATGTAAATTCCACCAATGCCAATGATGTTTTAGTGCATGATTTTGTTTGTAATAACTTTTTTAACTCAAACAATATTGCAAATGCTCAATGGTATAATATGTCCATGGAAGCAAATGCTCCTCCCGGTAATTCATCACCCATATTTCTTGAAAATTGTAGTTTCAGGATTTAATCTTTTAATTTTCTCCGGCATCATTTTTTTCTGATGCATCTTTATTTTTTAAGACATTCTTCAATAAATGGAGTGAAGTTTTAACCTTATTTATTTTATTATTTTAAAATTTTATTTATGGAAACTAAGTACTTTATTAATGGTATGCATTGTAATGCATGCAAGGAAAATGTATCATCTGCGCTTAAATCTGTAGCAGGTGTAGTAGAAACAAATGTAGATCTGGAACATGGAGAGGCATCCATAAAAATGGAAAGTCCTATAGCTATTGAAGTCTTTCAAAAAGCATTGCGTATGCGAGGCGCCTATACTATAACACCGAAAAATGAATAATGAAAGTCGCCTTAAAAATACTCACACACATTATATTTTTATGTAGTATAAGCCTACTCAAAGCACAACATATTCAAGGTTTTGTTTTTGATAAAGACACCAGTAAGTTCAAGCAAGCTTTGGTAGGAGCAACTCTTAAATGGATGAACCAGAAAAAAGGAGCAATTAGTGACGAACGAGGTTATTTTCATTTGGATTTACCGGATACAAGTAGGCAACATCGATTGGTCATTAGCTATTTAGGTTATGGTACAGATACTATTTTAATTACGACTCAGCGAAATATTGAAATATATTTAAGCCAAGGAATTATAACTAAATCTGTACTCGTAGAAGTGGAACGTAAGGCAAGTTACTTTTCAAAATTAACACTCGGACAAACTGAAATAATTGGGTCGAAAGAATTATTGCGTGCCGCATGTTGCAATTTGTCTGAAAGCTTTGAAACAAATCCTTCTGTGGATGTAAACTTCGCTGATGCATTGACAGGTGCAAAACAAATAAGGATGCTTGGATTGGAAGGTGTTTATACTCAAATTATGAAAGAAAATATTCCTGCGTTTCGTGGTTTGGCAAATACTTTTGGATTATCTTATTTGCCGGGAACTTGGATTGAAAGTATTCAATTGACGAAGGGTGCGGGCTCGGTCATAAACGGCTATGAAAGTATGGCTGGACAAATAAATGTCGAATTAAAAAAGCCTTTAAATAGCGAACCTGTTTTAATAAATTATTATGCCGACCAAATGTTGAGAAATGAATTAAATATCACTCTCAGTAGAAAGTTAAATGAACATTTTGGTACAGCACTTTTACTGCATGGCGATCAAAATTTATTAAAATCTGATCGAAATAATGATGGTTTCTTGGATCAACCTTTATCCAAGCAATTGAGCTTTTTAAATCGTTGGGAATATTTCGACGAAGAAAAAATAGAGGTGCAATTTGGAATCTCAGGTTTAATGCAAAATAAAATTGGCGGACAAGTTAATTTTAATCCGGAAACTGATTATTTAAGTCATACCATTTATGGTTTAGGAATTAATACCAATCGTTGGGAAACCTATGGGAAATTTGGTTTATTATTCCCAGAAAAGCCATATAAAAGTATCGGCCTTATTTTAAATGCAGTAAATCATCAACAAAACAACTATTTTGGGACAAGTACTTATGATGGCCATGAACAAAGTTTTTATTCTAATTTAATTTATCAATCTATCATTAAGAATACGGATCATAAATTCAAGCTTGGCGGGGGTATTTTGCTAAATCAATCAAATGAAAAAATTCATATAAGCGGATTAGATTCTGCACCAAATATGAAAGAAATTGTCCCGGGTATCTTTGGTGAATATAATTATACTCATTTAGAAAAGTATGCTGCTACTTTAGGACTACGATTGGATAATCATAATTTATACGGATGGATGCTTACTCCAAGGATTCATACTAAATACAATTTAAGTAAAAATACTATTTTGAGGGCTTCCGCCGGCAAAGGATATAGAACACCTTATCTTTTTGCAGAGAATACTACACTATGGTCGAGTTCACGAAAATTGTTTTTTGAGGATAAGGTACAGCAGGAAATCAGTTGGAATTATGGTGCCAGCTTACAACATGATTTTAAAATTTCCGGGAAAGATGCTTCTTTTCAATTAGATTATTATCGAACAATTTTTCAAAAGCAAATAATATTGGATTTAGAACAGAATCCGCATGAAATTCATATTTATCAGTTAAAGGGAATTTCATTTGCCAATAGCTTTCAGGCTGAAATTAATTATGCAATTTTTAAAAATTTATCCCTTCGTAGCGCCTATAAAAACTATGATGTTCGTATGGATTATAAGGGGGATATTTTGCCTAAAGCTTTTATTCCCAAACAAAGATTTTTAACAACCGTGTCCTATAATACCAAATATAAAAAATATATTTTCGACGCTACAGCATTATGGTATGGTATGGCTAGAATTCCGAGTACTGAATTAAATCCAGTTCAATATCAAATATCCAATCAATCTCCTGCCTATTGGTTGTTTCATTTTCAAGCTACTCGGAATTTCAAAAAAATATCAATTTATATTGGCAGTGAGAATTTATTTGATTTTAGGCAATTGCATCCAATTCTTGCCTCAGAAGCACCCTTTGGTCCATATTTTGATGCTTCCATGATATGGGGGCCGGTAGATGGCAGAAGGATATATTTTGGCCTACGTTGGAAAATTGGGGAACTATAAAAACACAATTATGAAAGAAATTAAAATGTTAACAATCATAATGTTAATTTGTTTTTCTGCTCAGGCTGGAGGCAACAAAACAGATACAGTCTATATAAAAACTTCCGCCATTTGTACAGAATGTAAGGAACGAATTGAGGGGGCTTTAGCATATGAAAAAGGAGTTATTAGTGCAGATTTAACCGTAAGTACAGCTATGGTAAAGGTTGTTTATAAAGTAGAAAAGACTAATCCGGAGGAAATCAGAAAGGCAATTGCAGAAATTGGTTATGATGCTGATAATGTGAAAGCTAACTCAAAGTCTTATGATAAATTACCTAAATGTTGTAAAAAAGAATAAAACGGTACCTACTTTGATGAAAAGGGCTTAATTTCTATGCCAACAATTCATATCTTTGCAGCAAATTTTTAAAAATGAGATACCTTTTATTGTCAATTTGTGCACTAAGCATCGCAGTGCTCTCTTCATGTAAACATGGTGGATATACCACTACTAAATCAGGCTTACAGTATATCATCCATTCCAGTAAAGGCGGCAGAAAGCCGAAGGAAGGTGATTACATGAAAGTTTATTATCAAATCCGTACAGACAAAGATTCTATTTTAGAAGATACTCGTGATCCAAAAAGCCCATATGCCGGCAAACCTGTAAATATTCCATACAGTAAACCTAAAAGTTTGGTGGATTTAATGGAAGGTTTTGGTATGTTGGGTGAAGGTGATAGTGCTACTTTTAGACTAAATAGTGATTCTATTTACAAACAACCTCAACAAAGACCGCCATTTATTAAACCTGGTGAGTATATGAAATTTGTTGTGAAGTTGGTAAAACTTGCTACTGAAGATGAAGTGAAAAAGGACGAAATGGCAAGACGCGAAGAATTTATTAAGAAGATGAAGGAAGAACAAGCCAAACAATTGGTGATTGATGATAAATTATTGCAAGATTTCTTTACCAAGAATAATTTACATCCTCAAAAAACGGAAAGCGGATTGTACTATACTATCGAGACTCCTGGCAAAGGTGATAATATTGCGGATGGAGATTCTGCCGTAGTAAACTATGCCGGTAGATTTTTAGATGGCAAGCTTTTTGATACTAATATGGATGATGTGATTAAAAAAGAAAAATACGATAGAGGCGGACCGGCAAAACCATTTACTGTACCTGTAGGTGCTCACCAAGTAATTCCAGGTTGGGATGAAGGTTTAAAACTTTTCAAAAAAGGTGCTAAGGGTAAGTTGTATATTCCATCTGTACTGGCCTATGGTAAACAACAAAACCAAATGATACCTGCCAATTCTTGCTTAGTATTTGATGTGAATATTATCGACGTTAAACGCAGCAAATAAATTGAAATTACTTACCGTTTTTATTTTTAGTTTTTGTGTGCTCAATACATGGGCTCAACAACCTGGTGCATCTACACAAAAGCATGGCCGCGATGAAAACTACGTTAAAACAGCCTCCGGATTGGAATATAAAGTCCATGTGGCTAAAAATAAACGTAGGCCGCATGAAGGTGAGTTTTTGAGCATCAATTATACCATCCGAAACGAACGTGATTCCATTTTGGAAAATAGTTCGGTAACTAAAAATAATAGCGTTGGAAAACCGGTTCCTGTACCTTTTTCTAGAAATAAATCTATCCCCGGTATGTTTGAAATCTTTTCCATGTTAGGAGAAGGTGATAGTGCAACTTTCCGTGTAGTAGCTGATTCCTTATATAAAAAACAAGCACGTCCGGCCTATATTCATCAAGGTGAATATTTGAAGTTTTCATTCCGAATTGTGAAAGTAATGAATAAGGATGAATTGACAGCACAAATGGATGTAGAGCATGCCGAACTAATGAAAAAATTAGAAAAAGTCCGTGCTGAACAAGCTGTAAAAGATGAATCAGTATTTAAAGACTATTTTGCTAAAAATAAACTTCATCCTAAGCAAGCAGGCGGTGGAATATATTATGAAATAAATCAGCCGGGTAAAGGTCCGGATATTAAAGCAGGAGATACCGTATTGGTGTATTATGCCGGTATGCTGCTCGATGGAAAATATTTCGATTCTAATATGGAGGATGTTATTCAAAAAAATAATATTGAACGTCCCGGCCCATATCCTCCATTCAGAGTGGTGGTAGGTCAACACCGAGTTATTGAAGGATGGGATGAAGGTTTAAAATTATTTAAACAAGGCGGATCAGGCAAACTATATATCCCATCTTATATGGCATATGGAGCAAAAGGATTTCCTCCAACTATTCCGGTCGATGCAAATTTAATTTTCACTATAAAAATTCTTGACGTAAAAAGTAAATAACAAAAATGAGATACACTTTAACTTTAATTCTTGCTTTGTGCACGCTACAATTGTCTGCACAAAAACCCGGCACTAAACCGGCAATGCGTGCAGCAGGAGCTGCCAAACCGGCGGCTAAAAACGCTACTCAAAAAAGTGGCTATACCGAAAGCAATATCACTACTCCTTCAGGAATGCAAATTCACTTATTTAATGCCGGAAAAGGGCCCGGTCCTAAGCCAGGTGATTTTATGTCATTTCATCTAATTATCAGGACGGGAAGTGATTCAATTTTAATGAGTACTTACAGCCAAAATTCTCCGAATAAAGGCAAGCCTATGGAAATTCAATACACACAATCTGTTTCAATTATGGATTTAATGGAAGCTTTCCAACGTCTTAGCCCAGGTGATAGTGCTGCTATTAAAGTGCCTTCTGATTCAATTTTTAAAGGCAATCTTGCAGCACAACGTCCTCCTTTTTTTCCACAAGGTTCATTTATGAAATACTATATCAAAATGGTAAGTATCAGTAATGCAGCTGAACGTGAAAAGGGTGAAAGGGACGCTATTGCTAAATTTGTGAAAGACAGCAATCTGAAAGTAACTGTTACTGCTTCAGGTTTAAATTATGTGATATTACGTCCAGGTACAGGCGACCAAGCAAAGCCTGGAGATGAGGTTGTAGTTCATTATGCAGGAAGATTATTTAATGGAAAACAATTTGATGCTTCATATAGCCGTGGAGAGCCCTTTACTTTTAAATTAGGTGCGGGTCAAGTTATAAAAGGCTGGGATGAAGGCGTAGCCTTATTAAAGGTTGGTGAAAAAATTAAATTAATTATTCCATCAGGAATGGCATATGGTGCGCAAGGCGCAGGTGCTGATATTCCACCTAATTCACCATTGGTTTTTGATGTTGAATTAATAAGTATAAAGAAATAAATTTCAATATAAATTTAGAAAGGCTTCACATTAATTTTGTGAGGCCTTTTTTTATTTATAATAAGTCAAAGTTTTAGATTTGCAATATGATAAGAATTGTCAAAATGCATTTTCACCCTGAAAAGTCTGAGGATTTTTTAGAATTATTTGATGAGGTATTTCCTAAAATTAGCAAATTCCCCGGCTGTACCAAGTTAGAATTGCTTAGAGACCTTAAAGATCCGGCTATCTTTTTTACTTATAGCTTTTGGGACCGGCCGGAATCATTGGAATTGTATAGAAATTCAGAACTTTTTAAAAGTACATGGGCACGAACTAAAGTTTTATTTGCTCATAAAGCCCAAGCATGGAGCGTAAATAAGTTGGATAAATATACAAGTTGAGCCATAGTTTTTTTTACCAAACATACTTGCATTAATAAAATAAGTTAAATTTGAAATATTAAATTTTTAATACCATGAGTAAAGGACAAGACAAAAAAAAGGAAGACAAGAAAAAACCACTTAAAACCCCGAAAGAAAAGAAACAAGCTAAGCAAGCTAAAAAAGGCAAATAGTTTACTTCTTTCCTTAGTTCCGTGTATTTGGCGGCACTATATAAATAAGGCAGTAATGACACTGCCTTTTTTTGTGAGGATTAATTAATCGTATCCCCACGTAATATTCTAAATCTATTACGCGCTTCTACAGCATATACACTGCCCTTATAATCTATAATGAGTTTTTCATATAGCTCTTTGGCTTTGCCAGGATTATTTAGAAATTTTTCTTGCAATTGTGCCGCTTTAAACAAAGCATCATCTGCTAAAACATCATCTCCGTACTTGGTATAAACTTTCTCATAATAGGTGAATGCTTCATTATAATTGCGTTGTTTAAGAGATATTTGAGCCCTTAGCATCAACATGTCATCTTCCAAGGAATGCCCGGGATATTGGGTACTTATTGAATCTAATTTCTCCTCAGCTTCTTTGAATTGATTTCTAAAAATAAGTAATTCTGCTGAAGCATAAAGCTTCAATGGCGCATCATTGGAATCTACCGTGTTTTCTTGTATTAAAAGCGCCAGTTGCAGTGCATCGTTTGCGATAAGTTCCGATGTGGAGCCCTTCAATACATCAAGTTGAGCAGAGGCCCATTCAAATTCCCCGCTATAAAATGC
Organism: uncultured bacterium; assembly: GCA_903829945.1. GTDB lineage: Bacteria > Bacteroidota > Bacteroidia > CAILMK01 > CAILMK01 > CAILMK01. The sequence continues at coordinate 35,344 of CAIKRV010000001.1, forward strand.
CAATTTTGCATTACGGAATTTTGCTTCATGTCCTAATGGATCATTCTCAAACATCTTTTCAACTTGAGAATAACGCAGCGTTGACTCCCAAATTTCATTGTTTAATAAATAATAGTCACCAAGCGCTAGTTTTGCTTTTGCAGTTAATTGGTTATTTCCGCTACTCAATACAAACTTTTCCAACAAATCAATTGCATCTTGAAGTTTATTGGCGTATAATCCTTCAATTTGTGCCAATTTTAAAACTATTTCACCGCTTTCCGGTCGGTTCATCCCGTAATTATTAATAAAATCGGTGAAGGAACTAATTAAGCTTTGAACATCCTCACTGGTATAATTTGCAGTTTCTGTTACTTTAATATATTTAATTTCTAATAGTCCTTTTCTTGCCATGATAAAATAGACCGCAGCAGGTCCTTGGTCAATTACACTTTGGTAAATTTTCTCTGAAATTTCAAATTCACGGTAATCAGCAGCAATACGTGCAAGCTCAATTAAACGTTTCCCTCCTTCTTTTAATCTTTTGTCTAAAGCGCGTAATTGTGTAAATGCACCATTAAAATCCTTCCGTTGCAAAAATAGCCATGAAAGCAATTCTGAATAATTGATGTTATCAGGATTGGATTGAACCCTTTTCAATATAACTTTTCTAAATATATCATAGGGTTCATCTTCAGCTACTACTTGCTGCAATTTTCCTTTTACTTCCTCAAAAGAAATGGGGTCATGATCCATTAAGTTGACATATTCATCAATCATCTTTTGATTTTCTTTTCTGAGATGATAAATGTCTGCTACTTCGGGAATAAATGCATAATCATTTTTTAAAAGTTTTCTGCCTTTTAAATAGGTTTTAAGAGCATAAGGTGTTTGTTCTTTATGCATAAATAAAGAAGCAGCATAATCTATATAATCTTCGTCAGGAGGCAACTCATCAATTATTTCATCAAATATTTTATGAGCTGCTTTTTCGTCTGCGTCTAAGATGTAAACATATCCTAAATTAACCTTGAAGTAATCGGGTGTTTCTGATTTTTTAATTATTTTCTTTAAATCCTTTTCTAAATTTTTATAATCCTTGATTTGAATCATGGCGTTAAAATAACTTTCATAGTAAAAGTTATTTTTAGGATTATTTTCATACAATCTTTTGTAAACGATTGCAGCCTTATCAAATGCGTCTTGGCGTAGGTACTCTGCCGCAATGGTTTCATCTAAATTTCCTTGCGCTACTGCTGAAAGAGCAAGGAAAACCAGCATCAACGACAATAATATTTTCTTCAAGTGGCTCAAAAGTTTGTGGATGTATATGCACAACAAAAATACGACCGAAATGGCTCCGATTTTGAATTTTTCCAAATTTAGTGCTTATTAATATGAAGGTTAAAGATTTAATAATTCGTTTGGACCTTGCTTCTCCTACGGCATTCGTTCAAATTTGCCTTCAGGCATGTATCTTTGTTGTACTATAAAAAGTAATAAAATGATAAGTAAAGATTTCCTTTTGCAATTACGAATCCAAGCGGAAAACCAAGGGACCTCCACCGGTCAAAAGTTTTTTTCAAAGGCGCAAAGTGAGTATATATGGTCTTATTCGCCTGCCGACGGTGACCCGATAGCAAAGGTTTCTATTACAACTCCGGAAGAGTATGATATGGTTGTAAAAAAGGCTCAAGAAGCATTTTATTATTGGAGAAATATACCTGCGCCAAAACGCGGTGATATTGTTCGCCAAATTGGGAATAAACTTAGAGAATATAAGGAGCCTTTGGGTAAATTGGTGTCCTATGAGATGGGAAAAATACTTCAAGAAGGCTTAGGAGAGGTACAGGAAATGATTGATGTTTGCGATTACGCCTTGGGGCTTTCCAGACAATTGTACGGGCAAACCATCGTATCTGAGCGCCCTGACCATAGAATGTATGAACAATGGCATCCTTTGGGGCTTGTTGGTATTATCACGGCATTTAATTTCCCGGTGGCAGTGTGGTCCTGGAATGCAATACTGGCTTGTATATGCGGTGATGTTTGTATTTGGAAGCCTTCGGAAAAAACACCGGTTTGTTCCGTGGCGGTACAGCATATAATTGCTGAAGTATTGAAAGAAAATAATTTGCCGGAAGGTATTTTTTGCTTGGTTAATGGAAATTATCAAGTGGGAGAATGGATGAGTAAAGATGTACGTCTACCATTAATTTCTGCAACCGGATCTATTAGGATGGGTAAGAAATTAGCTCCTGTAGTTGCGGAGCGTTTAGGTAGAACACTTTTGGAATTGGGCGGCAATAATGCAATTATTATTTCTAAATATGCCGATTTAGAAATGGCTTTGCGTGCTGTGCTTTTTGGCGCGGTGGGTACTGCCGGGCAAAGATGTACCAGTACGCGCAGATTAATTATTCATAAGGATATTTATGATGTTTTTAAAGAAAAATTATTGAATGCATATACACATATTAAAGTTGGTCATCCTTTAGAAACTGGAACATTAGTGGGCCCTCTTATTGATAAAAATGCAGTAGAATTATTTTTGAAAGCCATTCATGAAATAAAAGCCTCCGGAGGAACTGTATTATGCGGTGGTGAGCTTTTAAGTTTTGGTCCATATGCCTCAGCATGTTATGTTGCACCTGCCATTGCAGAAGTTTCAGCAGATATGGCCATTGTAAAAGAAGAAACCTTTGCACCGCTATTGTATTTAATTAAATATTCAGAATTGGAAGAGGCGATACATATTCAGAACAATGTATCACAGGGCTTATCATCATCAATATTTACCTTAGATATGCGAGAAATGGAGAATTTTCTTTCAGTAAATGGTTCAGATTGCGGCATTGCAAATGTAAATATTGGTACTTCAGGAGCAGAAATAGGAGGGGCCTTTGGTGGGGAAAAGGAAACCGGTGGTGGGCGAGAATCCGGCTCCGATAGTTGGAAAGCTTATATGCGTCGGCAAACCAATACCATAAACTATGGTACCAGCTTACCTTTAGCTCAAGGCATTGAATTTAATTTATAAGATCTAAAGATTTTAAGAAGCTAGTAAGATTGCTATTCTTTTCCATGCGGTATGCTTGCCAGCCTGCCTTTTGACCGGAGGATATATTATCTGTATTATCGTCAATAAATAATATTTTATCAGGACTAATTCCAATATTTTGCGTCACATAATTATAAATTTCCGGTCCGGGCTTTCTTAATCCTAGATTGAAAGAATAAAATGCCTGATTAAAAAAATCAGCTAAATTTTTGCTGGGATATAGCGCACTCACTTCATTGTTTATTTTATCCATGTGGATAGTATTAGTATTGCTCAGTAAATAAAGCTGATACTTATCCTTGAGTGCAATTAGGTGCGGAATTGCATCTTCTTTCAGTCCAATGAGCAAACTATTCCACGCATAATGAATAGCTTCATTGCTTAATTTGGTGCCGGCCAAAAGATTAATATTTTCCGCAAAGGTCTGTTCGTCAATTGCTCCAGTCTCAAGTGCATCAAATAAATCGGATTGTGATGCCAATGAATATAATTCCTGAAAATTTTTTAATCCCAGTTTTTCAAATGCTTGAACACTTAATTCAGTGTCTATATTATACAGCACTCCCCCTAGGTCAAAAACGATGGCGTCGAATTTTTTAGTCATGATTTTCAATTTTCCTGCTACAAAATTAGTAATTTTGCGCTCCTTTTAATTGGGCCTATAGCTCAGCTGGTTAGAGCACTTGACTCATAATCAAGGGGTCCCTGGTTCAAGCCCAGGTGGGCCCACCCCTTATAAAAACGCTTACTTTAAAGAGTAAGCGTTTTTTATTTAAATGTCATTAAAGGCTTTCCATAAACTTAATAATGAGCTTGAAGGCTCCATCATAGCCGGCATAGCTTGGCTTTTCCGGGGTATCATAAATATCATGATAATAAGGATAATCTCCTAAAAGATAGAAGAAATATGCTTTTACATCATGCTCTGAAAAATAATAATGGTCGCTATTGGCAGCTTTCCCACGCTTTTTTATCTCTTTAAGCAGATGATACTTGGTATTAATTTTTTTAAGCCATTCAAACTGATCAGGATATATAGAGCCGTTCACCACCATCATCCCATCTTGTCCATTGGACATTAAGTCCAGATTGATTAAAAACTTTATTTTTTCTAAAGGGAAAATAGGCTTTTCAGTATAGTGATGTGAGCCAACCAATCCTGCTTCTTCCCCTGTAAATAAAACAAAACAAATAGAGTATTGCAAGCGATGCTCAGGCATACTAAAATATTTTATGGCATCCATTACCATCGCAGTTCCTGAAGCATTATCATTGGCTCCCGGAAACATTACCTCCTTGCCCATTTTACCTAAATGATCATAATGGGCGGTTAAGAAAATAAATGAATCAGGATATTTACTTCCTTCAATATAACCTAATACATTTCTGACGGGATATTTTTTATAAAATTTTTCCTCAATTTCTACACTTACTACTTTGGCATCCGCTGGAAAAGCATCCTTTTTTAGCCAAACATAAGCTTTTTTGAGCTTTGTTCTGGAGGTACTCCAAATTAGTTTTCCGGATCGTAATTCTATAATCAGGTTTGGATGTAATAAATTTATTTTTTTGGCTAAATCTCTACCTTTATAAGTTTCAATTTCATCGGCATCTATGACCAGTGCAATTTTTTCTCCTCTTAAATGTTCTACTTCGCTTTTATAGTTTTCAAAGAAATTTTTATCAGCACGGACAATGTTTAAATTGACCGCGTTTATTCCCAAGGAGGAGGGATCTACTAAAAAGTCAATTCCGGGCTTTAAAATTTTATTATCAATTTTTAAATATACTTTTCCGGGAAAAGTATTTACAGGCATTTTGAAATTTTGGCAGTAGTCTTCTGCTAAAGGAAAAGCTTTTAGTCCTGAATTTTTAAAATAATTACTTAAGTAAATTGAGGTTTTGTAGGCTCCACTATCGATATATCCTCTACCGGAAAAGTATGGTGAACATAATGTATCTACTTGCTTTTTTACAAAAGGAAGATTTTGTGCATTAAGTTTAGTAGAAAATAAAAGTACTCCCATTAAAATTAGATAATATTTATGGGAGGTTATTTTCATAAGGTATCCGCTTTAAAATGCAAGGCTAAGAATTAACCTTGAAAAGGAGCATTAAACCTGTGTTAAAGTAAAGGAATAGCGCTCCATAATTAGATTCGCCAATAATTTTTTACAGGCATCATCCACTTTATTCTTGGCATCTGCCTCTGAAGCTGCGGTGATTGTAAGTGTAATATGCTTACCAATGCGCACATGATCAATTTCATTCAATCCAAGTTTATGCAAACTTTGTGTTACAACCTTGCCTTGCGGATCGAGCAATTCTTCCATTGGCATTATATCGATATGTGCTTTAAACTTTATCATGGATATTTGACTTATTGATAAGTGATAATATTATATATAAAAAAATTATAACAGGTATGGCAGCCCACCTTAAAAAGATAAATAGTAAAATATCCAGTGCTAAAAAAATATATACAATTTTACTATCTGAAAATTTAAAGGATTTAAGCTTAAACGAAAACAAACGTATATTGGATACCATTAACCAACTTAAAATTAAGGTTAGGCCAATTAATAACCAGCCATTGGTAATTAAATCTGATAAATAAACCGGATTACTATTCAAAAGAAAAGTATCATTCATCATAATGAGAGGTAAACTGGCAAAAAATATTCCGTTTGCCGGTGAAGGCAAGCCTAAAAAGGTTTTGGATTGAGTAGTATCCACATTAAATTTTGCTAATCTATAAGCAGCGGCAGCCACAATTAAAAACGGCAGAAAACTAATAATGGGATAGCCTCTAAATCCATATTCAAATAACCAATTTTGATGCGAATGCAACAATAAAATATGAACTATGGTAGCCGGCAGTAAACCAAACGTTACTACATCAGCCAATGAATCGAGTTCTTTGCCAATGGCAGAACTGCTTTTTACAAGCCTGGCCATCATTCCGTCAAGGACGTCAAACCCCGCACCTAAAAAAATCATAAATGCACCGGTTACCAAATCTCCGCTAAAACATATAATAATACCATAAAATCCGGAAAAGAGATTTCCGAAGGTCATTAAGTTAGGGAGATATTTTTCAACGCGTACCACGGCTCAAAATTAGTTAAAATTGTCAATTTTAAAGGATATCTTTAAATTGAATTCTACTTTAATCTTAATTTTAAATTGACAATTATTTAGGTAAGTCTTTGTAATATAATATATTTGCTTTAAAAAGAGCGAAATATTAAGCTTGGCATTTCAATTCTATATAGATGAAAATTATATAGGCTCTTTTCGTATTTTTGCGGGAAATATACAACAATGAATTTCCAACTGACTGAAGAGCATTTAATGATACGCCAAGCTGCCCGTGATTTTGCACAGGAGCTTTGGAAAGACGTTTGCGAACGTGATGAAAAAGGTAAATTCCCCACCGAACACATCAAAAAGATGGGTGAACTCGGTTTTATGGGGATGATGGTTGATCCAAAATATGGTGGGAGTGGGTTAGATACTATTTCATATGTATTGGCTATGGAAGAAATATCCAAAGTTGATGCTTCCTGTTCCGTTATCATGTCTGTGAATAACTCTCTTGTTTGTTGGGGATTAGAAACTTTTGGTAATGAGGAACAAAAGCAAAAATACCTTACCAAATTGGCTACCGGTGAAATGATTGGAGCATTTTTATTGTCTGAACCGGAGGCCGGTTCGGATGCTACTTCCCAACGTACTACTGCCGAAGACAAAGGAGATTATTACTTATTAAATGGTACCAAGAACTGGATTACTAATGGTAATTCTGCCGGTGTTTATTTAGTAATTGCACAAACAGATATAGAAAAAGCACATCGCGGTATTAATGCATTTATCGTTGAAAAAAATAGCCCGGGCGTGATTGTTGGCAAAAAAGAAGATAAGATGGGTATTCGCTCCTCAGATACACATTCCATCATGTTTCAGGATGTAAAAGTCCCTAAAGCCAATCGTATTGGTGAAGATGGTTTTGGATTTAAATTCGCCATGAAAACATTGGATGGTGGACGTATTGGAATTGCATCCCAGGCTTTAGGAATTGCTTCCGGTGCTTATGAATTGGCCTTGAAATATTCAAAAGAAAGAAAAGCATTTGGTAAGGAAATTTCCAAACATCAGGCAATTCAATTCAAATTGGCAGATATGGCTACTCGTATTGAAGCGGCACGTTTACTTTGTTTAAAGGCAGCTTTTTTAAAGGATCAGCATGGCGATTATGGTTTGGCTTCTGCAATGGCAAAAGTTTTTGCTTCTGAAACTGCCATGTGGGTAACCACTGAAGCTGTACAGGTGCATGGAGGTTATGGTTATGTTCGCGAATATCATGTAGAACGTATGATGCGTGATGCCAAAATCACTCAAATTTATGAAGGTACTTCTGAAGTTCAAAGAATTGTTATTTCTAGAAGTATTTTGAGCTAGTAGCTTTAAGCGTTTACATCGGAGTATAAATTCCGAATATAAATAATTAAAAATCGGATAAATGGTGTTACACCTTTATCCGATTTTTTTGGATTTAACTTGAAGATATTTGCTAAAACAAAACCCGGAAGCTGATGAAGACTTCCGGGCTACTTTATCAATTTTAATAGTGTTATTTTATGCTGCTTTATAACCGCTTAAGGGTACTACTACATTAGTGTCAATGGGTTGCGGTTTTTTAGGCCAAGTAAAGATGAATTTTGCTCCTTGTCCTAAATCTGATTCAATTCTGATGGTTCCTTCCATTTCATCAATTATTTTCTTGACAATAGCAAGGCCTACACCGGTATTTTCTTTTTGGTCGCGTGCCTGAAGTACTTGGAATATTACAAATATCTTATCATGATATAATTTGTCAATACCCGGTCCATTATCTGCCACCGTGAATTCATACCAATCATTGGTTTCAGTAGCGGAAATATGAACATTTCCTTCAGCTTTATCATTGTGTTTTATGGAATTGCTGATAAGATTTGCAAATACCTGTTGTAATTTGGTACGCTCAGTATATACTAAAGGTAAATCATCATCCAAATCAATTTTGAAATTAGATGGCGGTGATAATAATTCTAAAGTATCTTTAATTAATAATTCTACTGGAACAATACTTTCTTCACCGGATCTGCGGGTAGCTCTGGAATAATCCAATATTCCATTAATAAGATTTTCCATGCGTTCTACTCTTCCTTTTAGAATTTCGAAATTCTCACGTACATCATCTTTAAGCGCTTCGCCTAGGTCTTCTTCAATCCAACTACTCAAGTTTCCAATGGCGCGCAATGGTGCTTTCAAGTCATGCGATACAACGTAGGCAAACTGATCCAACTCTTTGTTGGTTTTCTGTAAGTCCTCCATAAATTCTGCCATCTTCTCTTCCGCTTCTTTACGTTCAGTAATATCACTTTCTATATAAATATACTTAGTAATAATACCGTCTTCTTCTATAATTGGGGTAACTGAAATTTGTGCCCAAAAAGTACTGCCATTTTTCTTATATTGTAAAAGCTCCCCGGAAAATGCTGACTTCTTAGATAATGTTTCAATCATTTTTCCGAATACATCTTTATCACTCTTAGCACCACTAAGCAAGATATTTTGATCTTTGCCCATTACCTCTTGCAAGGTATAGCCGGTAAGTCGTGTAAAACCATCATTCACCCATTCTACATTGTTACGATTATCAGTAATTATAACCGCATTTTCAGTTTTACTCGCCACTAAGGATAGTTTTTTCAATTCAACTGCTTTTTCTGCTAATTCTTCATGCGCAGCAGTGATGCTTTGGATAACGATATTTTTACTGCTTTCAAGATAATTGCTTTGTGCAGCAATAAAAAATATACCTAATAATCCGCTAACAAGAAAATCATTATCGAGTGCTTCTCCTTTCAGTACATTAGTAACAAGACCCGTGTCTTGTACAGTAATGAAATAAAAATAAATTAAGTTTAAAAAGGTAAGTGCACCTATAATACGTCCATACCGGCTTCCAAGAAGCATGAATGTACATAAGATAACGGCTCCGTAATAAATCATACCGGAGTTTCTGATCCCACCTGAAAAATAACTTACAAAATGTAACACTAAAAAGGTAGACAATATGGCTACCATATAGGCTAATTTTGTGTTGTGATGTTTTTGCAGAAATACATAATTTAATATGTATATCGGAAACATCAAGGCTACACTAGCCGGTAATATACCCGACATGTTATAATCGGTATATGCTTGCATGCATACCATTAAACTTATTACAGCACCTGCTAAAGTAAAGGTGCGGAATAGTTTATAACGCTGCTTACCCATAATGTCATCCGGGGCTATTGCATAATAGTGGTCCTTGTTAAACATTTTGCGAAGTAAGAGCTTCATTTTAAAGTAAATGTTCTTAATCATAATTCTCTCTTTTTTTAATTTACCGCACTCTCTCCAATACGGTCTATCAAAATTACGCGCTAAACAACTTAAGGGTTGTTCATTATCAGGCAATTGCTACAAATGTAAGATTTTGATATTTTTACTTACATTTTTCAATTAGTACTATTAGCCCAATCCCTTATTTTCAATTGATTATAAAGCAAAATTATAGCATAATAAATTGAAAAACAATTAAATATGAGTTTTTGTGATTGCTTTAATCCTTTTTAAAATGTTGTAAACTTCCATGTAATAATATGAAAGAAATGAAACAAATAATGAAAATGAGCACCTAAAATGCCTTGAGTATGCTCCTTTTGAGAATAAAATTCTATTTTTCAACCGAATGGTTCATTGACTTCTAGGATATTAATCCATAAACTTGAGCCAATCTTAGCACAGCAAGGAATGCTTCATGCGCTTTTGAAATTATTAAAAATAATATCCAGAGCTCCTTTGCCCCTAATTTATAGTAACCTTTTGAATACCAATTCCATTATTATTTTTTAGCTGTACCAAATAAATGCCTTTGGAAAGACTATTTAAAGATACATGTATGGTTTTTGAATGTGTATTTAAAGCGTGATAAACCGTTTTACCATATATATCAGATATACTTATTTCAGTTGGATCAAGCATTTCATCATTTAACTGAATGGTAAAGTTCCCTGTGGAGGGATTAGGATATAATTGGAAATTGATTTTTTGAGACTGAGTTATTGGGTCAATTCCTGTAAAGGAATAAGTTGGGGCAGAAATTTGCCCTAAACTTAAATTAAAATAAGAACCACTCGGACATATTTCCAATGCCATTGCGCGTACCATATAATAATTTGTACCATGTTTAGCTGTGCTATCAGTATAGGTAGTATTAGCAATGGGGTCAGTATTAATTCTAACAAATGGGCTATCCAAACTCCGTGCTCTATATACATTATAGCCAAGTACATTGGTTTGCGGCGAAGCCCCCCAATTTAATGTTATCACAGATTTAGCTTTTATTGAATCAGATACATTTTTAAGTGTTAAGGCTCCGGGCATGGCTACCACATGTAAACGTAAGGAAGGGTCACCCATCAATGCGATATTTCTTAAAGCACCAAAATCTGAACGTGGATGACGGTAATATAAAGTACGGTCATATCCGCTTAAACGTGCACAATAACCTATGTTTTCACCCAATGCCATTTGATGCATAATCCAATAAGGCCTGCCACTCCAGCAGTTGGTAAGTTGCCAGCCTTTACTAGCCAATGGGGCACGTAAAAAATCATTGGTAAATTCCCAATCGCCGAAATAGGATCCAAAAAACATATTAAATACTACCGGTACGGAATCATTAACAAAAGTATCAGAACCGAAATAACTTATAAAACCTTGAGGATATCCTCCACTACATGCATATCCTAATAAATAACTTTTTTTTGCGCCAAGATCTAAATAATTACCTACATCTATCAAAGTATCACCCACCATTGGTGCAAATGCTCTATATCCGGAAGCTGCAAATGCTTCCCCTGAAAAGGCACCGAATTTATCATCCATTATTGCTCTTGAATTCGGTACTAAATTCTTTACTTTAAAATAATGGTCTTTGTTTAAATATCGTTTTACTAAATTTATTTCACTTTCCTTAAATGTTGGCATATCATTAAAGTCTACTCGGCCAACTTGTAATTCGAGTGCAGATGGAATTAAATCATTATCAAATTTTCCATCTCCAATTCTATTCCAATTTCTTAAATCAAATGAAACAGTATCTACAACTGTTTTATCCACCCAAAGCGAATCATCTATATCACCGTAATAATTATCTGCAGGCCAAGCACCATAATGATTAGGATGTCCGTCCGGTGCAAAATCACCACTATACGGTACAGGAATATGTCCCACTAAAAATAATGCTTTCGTATTTATTGGATCAGCATTATAATCTGCCTTAATGAGATTTTTTACTACTGAAATATTATCCGAACGTTTTACTACATGTTTTAAAACAACCCAACCGTCTCCTCTCAAATCATAAATTAATTGATTTATTTCATTGCTCAAAGGGGCTATTAAAGTATCTTCCAACATCAGTATCATCCTACCTTTATTTTCAATGGCAGGGGCATTTATGCCTGCAAGTATATAGCCATATGAATAAAAGCTGGAATTATCAGATACGATTTTATATTCCCAAGTTTCACCTTCCTTAACATTATAATCCACCCATGAGTTTGCAGTGCCTGATAAGGTGGCTATAGTTTTACTCCATCCCATGCTGTCCTTTGGTTTTCTGTGAATGGTAATTCCCTGGCTATTGGAATAGGCTTTCCAGTGCAAGGTAATGGCATCCGGACCGGTTTGGTAACTTGCAGTTACTTGGATGCAATAATCAGAAGTTACTTGGCCTAATAGGGAAGTGCCAACAAAGGCGGAAAAGATTAAGCTAAGAATTAGTTTCATACATTTAGTTTGTTTAATCTCATTGTTTTAAAACTTTTCAAAGTAAGTACTATTTCTTTAAATAATCCATAAATTTGGGCATAATTTATATAGAATTATGAAAAAAGTCTATCTTGTAATAGCCGCATTAATAATTTTGATTTCCGGTAAGATTAATGCACAAGCTCCGGTAGATTATAGAGATGTTGCGGTTATTGTAAATACCAATAGTAAAGTCTCGATGGCCATTGGAAATTATTTTATGAAACAAAGAAATATCCCAAGTGCTAACCTGATTCAATTTAGCGGTGATACTATTGAAGAAATTACCAATAGTTCATTTCAATATATTCGTTATCAAATTAAGGGAAGTCTTTCTAAATTAAGCGGCATAAATTATTTAGTAACCACCAAGGGGTGCCCATTAAAAATAAATCGTGGCGGTAATTTTTGTGATTTAGCAAAATCCAAGTATTTCCAAGGTTATTACAGGCAAATAGATTCCAGTTATTGCGCCTCTTTTGAAAGTGAACTGATGTTAATTTTAAGTACAGATAGTTCAAGAATAGGGAAAGCAGATGTAATTGATACCTCTACAACTGATAGCTTGGTAAGGACGCATCCTTATTTTGAAATAATGAATGATCATTTTTCATCAGCTAAATATAATATGTTTTTGGTTTCGCGCCTAGATGCATTTTATTATTCAGAGGTGATTAATATGATTAATACCAGCGGACCTAATTTGGTGCAAAGTAAAGATAGTGCTCAATTTGTTTTGGATAATGTTCCCTATGCTACCATTCCCGATACTATGTTGAATCATTCTTTCCTTCATACTTATAAGTTATTATTGAGCAGGGGTTGGAATGTAAATTATGATTCAAGTTCTAAGTTAATTAATAATCAAAAGAATGTTCTTGGTTATTATAGCTGGGGATATAATGATCCGAGCTATTCAGCGCTTATCAAATCCAAGAAATTCTTAAATAATAGTTTTATCAGTGGCTCAATTTCTTCTACTTTATACTCTTATTCGGGCAATACTTTAACTTACGGTGCTACCGGATACAAGGCCACATTAGGTCCCTTGTTTTCCAATGGACTTTGTGGAGGGGACGCGCAGGTTTATGAACCCTTAAGCTTTGCCATGGCTGAGCCTACCGTATTATTTGGAAAATACACTGATGAAAGGCCAGATAAACGTTTTAATTTGGCTGAATCCTACGGTTCGGCATGCGGTACTACCTCATGGATGACTACTATTATTGGTGATCCCAAAACTTCAATTATAGGTTATATTCCTTCTATTCCTAATCCTGTATTGGATACGATTAGCAAAGTGTGTAAAGGAAAGTCCAGAACTATTCATGCGTATAATAGTATGGCCGGAAATTATAATTGGTTTGCCACGGACTCCAATACCTTAAAAGCTTCAGGTAATTATTTTGATAGCACTAATTCCTATTGGATAAAATCAGGCACCACATTAAATACAAGTGCACTAGGTATAGGCACCTATACTTATACTTTTGTAAATGAGAATTTGAGCGGCGGAGCATTCCGCCAAATAAGTTTTTCAGTTGGTGTATGTACGGATTTAAACAATGATGAACCTGCAGAAGCTATTTTAAATATTTTTCCAAATCCTGCACATAAGGCATTTAACATTTCATGCAATGGGTTAAATGCACAAGAGGCATGGATTTTAATTAAAGATGCAATGGGTAGAATTATTTATTCTCAAAAGTTGTCCATTAATAATGGTTCTGCGGAGCGGGAAATAATATTGGAAGGACAAGCGCCTGGAGTTTACTTAATAAGTATACAAGCTGCAAAGAAATATTTAAACGATAAAATAATCCTATATTAAGGTAATAATAAGGTCAAGCAGGCTTGAGGGCAAGAGTAGTCTTCAAGCCTTTTTGTTTGTTGATAAGCAATAGGTTGCATTAAATTCTAGTCTTTCAAAGCCAATACACCTTAAAAATAGGACAAATTTACCCCCTTGGACATGCTATTTGTACATTTTTTTAATTGGGAAAGTGCATTTACGGCTATTTTTAAGATTAAGTAAATGACAATTTTTGCAGGTTATCTACAATAATATACATTGATTATCAATAATATAACTTATTTAGTGGATAAGTTATGCACCTTTAAAACTTGCTTAAGGCTTGGTTTTTGCCTACCTTTGTCTTTTGATAGCCAAAAATGAACAACCATGAACAAACTGATAATTTTACTTTTGACTGTTTGCATGGCCGGCCAAGTAAGGGGCTCCGGTTCCTCTACGCTCATGTATGGCAAGGCCACGTATTACGCCGATAGATTTAATCATCATCGCACCTCCAGTGGTGAAATTTTTAACATGGATAGTTTTACTGCAGCCAGTAAATCCTTGCCTTTTGGAACCTTATTGCGTGTAACCAATACTACTAATAATAAAAGTGTAATTGTTCGTGTAAATGATCGTTGCCCTAGGAATAATTATAATTTATTGGATTTATCTAAAGCCGCAGCGAAAAGTATTGATATGATAAAATCCGGTTCTACTTATGTAAAGGTGGAGAACATTGGTATTACCCCGGAATTTAAGGCTTACTATGAAGCACTAGCAGTTAAAATGAAAGCTCGAAATGCAGCTATTGCACAATACCAAGCAAGAATTGCTAAAAATAATGCATTAGTATTAGCAGCTAAAAAGAAAGCAAAAAATGCTTACACGGTACAAATTGGCACTTTTCAAGTTAAATCTAATGTTGATAAATTGACTGCGTCCCTCAATGGCAAGGGGTTCAAAAATAATTATGTAAAACTGCAAAGTAAAAATACCAAAACCCTGTACAATGTTTCTGTAGGGCCATATTATTCTGCAGAAGAAGCCAATAAAGCTCTCTTAAAACTTAAAGCATTTAAGTTTGACGGACAAATCATTAAAGGAGCAAGTTTGGCCACATTATAATTTAGGCTTTTTTCGCTTTTCCAATATTGCGGCGGCATTTTTAATAAAATGTCGCCGCTGATTTTTAAGACCTATTTTATTTACTTTTGCACCACCTAATGCTTTATTCACTGTGAAAACCTTATTCCTTGTTCGACATGGAAAATCCAGTTGGGTTGACCCACTACTAACTGATTTTGAACGGCCGCTAAATGATCGAGGTCGTGCCAATTCCAGAACTTTAGCTCAATATTTGGCCGAAAATAAAATCATCCCTGAACTTATTCTCTCCTCGCCTGCCAATAGAGCTATTACTACTGCTCGGGTTATATCCACTGAATTAAAATATCCACTGACCAATATTGCTATTAAAGAAGAGATTTATGAAGCAACTCCTGAGAGGCTTTTAAAATTAATTCAAGAACAAAATGATGCCTTTGGTTCAATGATGCTCTTTGGACATAATCCCGGCTTTATTATGCTCGCACAAGAATTATTAACTATGGAAATTGAATTCTTTCCTACCTGTGCAATATGCGGTATTACTTTTAGTATTAATAGTTGGAAAGACTTGGGTACTGGTAAAGGGAATTGCATTATTTTCAAATCTCCTAAAAAAGATTTCCTTCTCAAATAATAATTCCTACTTATAAAAAGAAAGGGCTGCAGTTATGCAGCCCTTTCTTTTTATGTTATACTAAGATTGATTTAGTCAATATAAGTAATTTTTGTACGAGGTAAATTTTTATAAAGATTTCCTTTTTCTCTACCGTCATTTGGTGCAGCTCCAACATTAGAAGATGCCTTTATTACTAATTCTTCCAAGCCCTTCATCTCGCTTAGGGATGGCATAATGAAACGTAATGCATCAGAAGGAATTGATAATTTTTTAAGCATTCTACATTTTTGTAAAGAACTACTTAATTGATTAAAATCTCTTCCGCCAATTTTAGTTAAATCTAATTCTTGTAATGAACCTAAGTTTAATAATTCACTTGGAATTGTTAAAAATGCTGAACCAAAAATTAATCCTCTAGGTTGAATGCTCATCATTGATTCCATTGAAATTTTTGTGTCATTAACATACAATGTTAAATCTCTCTGACCTTTTAAAAATTCCTCACATGATTTGCGATATTTAATACCTAAGGCAGGCTTAGAAGGTAATCCTACCAATCCCATATAAATTTCGCGATAATCATCTTCTTTCTGACCATAAATATTCCATATTTTCAATGATTTTAAAGTATTGAATCCTGTAAGTCTGGTCATGGATTTCGTAGAGAAAAGGCCGGAGACTTCAAGTTTTTCTAATAATGGCATTTTGGAAAGCGTCATTAAATCTTCATAACGTATAAAGGCATTTGGTATTGCGATTTCCTTAATATTAGGTAGCTTAGAAGTCAATTCTGATATACCGTTATTAGGCATCATAGAAGAAAGAATAACAATTTTCCTTAAGTTAACTAACTTCTCAATTCCTGCAGGCAAGTTTGGATTTCTATTATTAAGAATGAGTTCACGTAGTGATTTGATTTCAGGTATTGAATTAATTCCGGTTTCCAATATAGTCAGATTAGTCATGGAAGTCATCGATGCCGGTAAAGTTTGTGCCATACCATCATTCACATAAAATGCTTTCAATCCTTTTATGGTACTGATACTTTCCGGAAATTTATTAACCGGATTGCCATTTAGGTCCAATACTTTTAAATTGGTTAATTTGGAAATTTCAAATGGAATTTCTTTAATACCTAAATTATGTAAATGTAATTCCGTTAAATTTCCTAAACTTAATAATCCGGCACCAATCTCGGAGCCTTTGCCATTAGGAATAGCAGGAGGGGCCATTGGCATAGGTGGCGGTGGAACATCATCCGGCATATCTGCTCGTTGACCTGGCATCATTGGTCGTTGTGGTGCGGGGCCATTAATTTCTAAATATTGAAGATTAGAATATTTTTCAAGGCCATTTGGAATATTATTATCCCCACTTAAAACTAATTTATAAACTTTGGTCGGATTTTTAGCAGCTTCTTGCAGATCCGTGAAATATGGTTCTTTTGACAATGCAATGGAATCCAATAATTTTCCTGCTGGTGCACCGGGTTTTAAACCTACGGCTTTAGGATTGGCTTGGCCGGGAGCCGGTGGAGTATTAGGGTTTCTGGAACTTCCTGGATTTGGTGCTGATTGACGCACCGGTGGTTTTGGTTTGGGTAGTGGTTGTGCACCACTTGCATTTTGAGCTTCGGCTCCTACACAACTCAATAAGCCGATAGCTAGGGTAAATAAATGTAATTTTTTCATATTCATATTTCTCTCAATTTAAATTTTAGGCAAATTAACATAATTTGTGTTACTATTTTACATTCGATTTTATTCAAAATCTTACATTTAATTCTTTGATGTAACGTAATTTTGATTGCAATATTCATACCACTAATTCCTGCATAATAATGGAAGATAATATAAAAGTGTCTGATAAAGAATTTGTTATGCTTTTAAAAGAAGAACAAATTCAAGCAAAAATTAAGGATTTGGCGATCCAAATTCAAAGTGATTTTCATGCTCATAACCCTGTCTTTTTAGTTGTTTTAAAAGGTGCATTTTTTTTTGCTGCTTCATTAATCAAGCAAATTGACCTGCCTTGCGAGATTTCATTTATAAAAGTATCATCCTATGCGGGGGACCAGTCCAGTGGTGAAATAAAATTTAATTTTGGCCTTCCCGAAGGACTAAGTGACAGAAATATTTTGATTATTGAAGATATAGTGGATAGTGGTCTGACAATTTATAAATTATTGGAAGCTTTGAATAAGTTGAAACCACGATCTGTAAAAATTGCTACGCTTGTTTTAAAACCTAAGGCTTTAAAATATGATGTGCCTATCAATTATTTTGGTTTTGAATTAGGCAATGAGTTCTTGCTAGGATTTGGAATGGATTATAATGAAAAGGGCAGGAATTTGCAGGATATTTATAGGGCGAAATGATTTCATTAATTCTCAGGTTATTTCGTAACTTGCAGCATTAATTAGAATTGAATTTTATCTTGTATCATGCTTAATATCATACTATTCGGTCCTCCGGGAGCCGGCAAGGGCACACAATCGGAGAAATTAATTGCAAAATATAAACTTCTTCATTTATCTACCGGTGATTTATTACGTTCAGAAATTGCAGCGAATACCCCATTGGGAATTGAAGCGAAAAAATTTATGGATGAAGGTAAATTAGTTCCGGATGAGGTTGTTATAGGAATGATTGAAAATAAATTGGAAGCTCATCATGATGCTGCCGGTTTTATCTTTGACGGATTTCCACGTACCGTTGCACAAGCAAAAGCACTCGATGAATTATTGGCAAAGCATGGACACCCAATTACAGCCATGGTGGCTATGGAAGTGCCTCATGTTGAACTAGTAAAACGATTGGTTAATCGCGGACTAACCTCCGGTCGTTCTGATGATACTGAAGAAGTTATTAACAAACGTATCGATGAATACGAAAGCAAAACCCGACCGGTAGCTAAACATTATGAAACGCAACAAAAATTTTCTCCAATCAATGGCATTGGTGAAGTTGAAGAGGTTTTTGATCGTATTATTGAAATTATTAATAACGCACCAATTATTTCCTTGTAAAGTGTCCATTGCATTTTCCTGAAATTTGGGAAAATGTCTATTTAAAATCAAAGCGATGAACTTTGATTTTTTGTTTATTTAAAACCTGAATTACCTCTAAAATATTATTTGTGTCTGATACTAACTTTATAGATTACGTAAAAATTTGCTGTCGATCCGGAAAGGGTGGGAAAGGTTGTACCCACTTTTTCAGAGATAAAATGAATAGCAAAGGTGGTCCTGATGGTGGTGATGGCGGAAGAGGAGGAAATATTGTTTTAGTAGGAAATAAGCAATTGTGGACCTTATTGCATTTAAAATATAGAAAACACGTTATTGCAGATGCCGGGGAAAATGGAGGAAGTAGTGGAAAAACAGGTAAAAGTGGTGAAGATATTATTTTAGAAGTTCCTCTAGGAACCATCGCCAAGGATGCTGAAACGGGTGAAGTTTTATTTGAAATTACTCAGGACGGTGAATCTAAAATTTTAACACAAGGAGGCAGAGGTGGCTTAGGAAATCAACATTTCAAATCACCTACGAAACAAATGCCACAATATGCCCAACCCGGTGAACCCGGTAGGGAGGAGTGGAAAATTTTGGAACTGAAGGTCCTTGCAGACGTTGGATTGGTTGGTTTCCCTAATGCCGGTAAATCTACCTTATTGGCAAGTATTTCTGCAGCACGACCTAAAATTGCAAATTATCCATTCACAACTTTGGTTCCTAATTTGGGGGTTGTTGAATATAGAGATTTTCGATCCTTCATTATGGCAGATATTCCCGGTATTATTGAAGGGGCACATGAGGGTAAAGGGCTTGGGTTACGCTTTTTGCGACATATAGAACGTAATGCTATATTATTATTTATGATTCCGGCAGATAGCAAAGATATCCCTAAAGAATACGAGATTTTGTTATCCGAATTAGAGCAATTTAATCCTGAATTACTCACTAAAGAAAGGGTATTAGCCATTTCAAAAGCTGACCTTTTAGATGATGAGTTGATGAAAGAAATTGCAAAAACCCTTCCTAAAATCCCAACTTTATTTATTTCTTCCATGACCAATTTCGGAATTATGGAATTGAAGGATGTTTTGTGGGAGCGCCTTAATAAATAAGTTATTTTTGCTGTAATTCTTCATTAAAAATTATAGATAGAAATTAATTGCAATTAACTTTGCACTATGCTTTCTATTGCAAAATTATCAATTCACTTTGCTGCTCGATATTTATTTAAAGAGATTTCTTTTTTAATAACTCCTTCCGATCATATTGGTTTGGTGGGAAAAAATGGCGCAGGGAAATCCACCTTATTAAAAATAATAGCCGGTTTGCAGGCTCCTGATGAAGGAGATGTAGCAAAACCCAGTGATTGCACCATTGGTTACCTCCCGCAGGAAATGGAACATCAGGGCGGGAAAACGGTTTTTGAAGAAGCTCTGACTGCCTTTTCCGAATTATTGGATTTGCAGGCTAAAATTGATAAACTTACTGATGAAGTAAGTCATAGAACCGATACCCATACGGATGACTATATGGACCTGCTCAATCATATGCATGATGCAAGTGAAAGATTTTCGATGTTGGGTGGTTGGGACATGGAAAGTGAAACTGAAAAAGTGCTATTAGGTTTAGGATTCTTACGTAAAGATTTCACACGTCAAACAGATGAATTCAGCGGAGGATGGCGCATGCGTATTGAGTTGGCTAAGATCCTCCTGAAAAAGCCGGATATTATATTATTAGATGAACCTACCAATCACTTGGATATTGAATCCATACAATGGTTGGAAGAGTTCCTGAAAAATTATGCAGGAGCCATTGTATTGGTTTCGCATGATAGAATATTTTTGGATACCGTAACCAATCGTACCATTGAAATTACGATGGGTAAAATCCACGACTATAAAGCATCTTACTCCAGATATTTAGAATTGCGTGAAGAGCGTAGAACTTTACAACAAGCTTCCTATGATAATCAACAAAAGCAAATAGAGCATTTAGAGAAATTTGTAGAGCGTTTTAAAGCAAAAGCAAGTAAAGCTACCCAAGCGCAATCCAGAGTAAAACAATTAGAAAAAATTGAACGCATAGAAATTGATGAAGAGGATACAGCTGCTATCAGGTTTAGATTTCCGGAACCTCCCCGCTCAGGAGCAGTAGTAGCAGAAGTTAGAAATCTGGAAAAAAGCTATGGCGAAAAACTGGTATTGGAACATTTAAATTTTGATATTAATCGCGGCGAGAAAATTGCATTTGTCGGAAAAAATGGTGAAGGGAAATCTACTTTAAGCAGAATTATTGCCGGCATTGAAAATTATCGCGGTGATTTGACTTTGGGATACAATGTGCACATTGGATATTACGCACAAAATCAGGCAGATTCATTAAGTAGTGATAAAACAGTGTTTGAAACTATTGATGATGAAGCAACCGGTGATATGCGATTAAAAGTTCGTTCATTGTTGGGTGCATTTTTATTTAGTGGTGATGCGGTAGATAAAAAAGTAAAAGTTCTATCAGGTGGGGAGAAATCACGTCTAGCCCTAGCAAAATTATTATTAGAACCCATTAATTTACTAGTGATGGATGAACCTACCAATCACTTGGATATTCGCTCTAAGGAGATCTTAAAAGATGCCTTAATGAACTATACGGGTACCTTAGTTATTGTTTCCCACGACCGTGATTTTTTACAAGGTTTGACACAAAAGGTATATGAATTTAAAAATAGAGGGGTTAAAGAATATATAGGTGATGTGTATGAATATTTGCGAAGCAGAAAAATTGAGAGTTTAAGTGAATTAGAGAAAAATAAGCCTTTACCAAAAGTAGAAGTTATAAAGGAGGAACCTAAATTAAGTTTTGAACAAAAAAAGCAATTAGATAGGGAAATCATTAAAATTGAAAAGCAAATTTCTCAGTCGGAGCAAAAAATTGAATTGCTGGAAACTGAAAAAATAAGATTAGAAACACTCATTGGTGAGAGCAATGATTATAATAAACAAAAGCAATATTTAGATGATTTTGAAAAAAACAAATCTGAATACGAAAAGGAAATGAAATCTTGGGAATCTCTTGCAGAACAATTAGAAAAATTAAAAAACCAAATTGGATAAAATTTAGCATTAAAAATTTGCGACATAAAAAAAGTCCGTGTTTAATTTAACACGGACTTTTTTATGTCTATTTATGTTTATTTCTTAGGTCCTAAAATATGTGGTTGGAATGTTTGTAAAGAATCAACATTGTTTACCGGTGTTTCTCTCCCCATATGGCAAGTTACACATGTTATTTGCCCATAATCTTTATCTACCATCCCTTCAATATATTTTTTATTAATGGCCTCAGTCATTTTCATCATTTCTCTGGCTACTTTCTTTTCAGGCTTATCATCCGAAGCAAAATCCATTTGTGGCTTTCCTCCGGGAGTAAGAGGCGGATTAGCGACGTGACAGAATCCACAGCGAACGCCTAAAGATTTTGAATACATCTTCATGATTTTATGAAGTTCTTCCCCTCCTATATTTTTATCTAAAATTTTTAAGTTGCTAGGTTTTTCATCTTTGTCATGATCCTTTTTTTCTTTTGCTTGCTGAGCAAAACCCTGAGCTATAATAGAGCTTACAATAAGGGTTAAAACAAGCCATAAAGTTTTACTTGATTTAATTTTTAAATTCATCTTGCCGGTATTTGTTGTTGTTTAAGACAAAACTAGGATAAATTTCTGAAAGTAGGATTAAGTAAAGATTAAAAAGAAGGGGCTTAGTTCAACAATTTAACCTTAATCAAGCCGTTGGATTGATTTATCAAATACTAAGCCCCAATATAAACTAAAACTAAAAACTCAAAAAAATAAAAGCGGTAGGTAACCGAAATACCCGCCGCTTTCCCACTAATTAATTAAAAACTACCATTAACTACTCTTTAATTATTGCATTGTTTTGTGTAATGGAATACCGAATAAACCAATTTTTACACCTATGTCAGCAGAAAATCCTTGCATGGTATTCATTGGTAAGGTGGTCAATTTATCTGCTAATACGAAACGATAATTAACTCCTGCATACAACTTAACCGCTTTAAATAAATTTGCTTCTAATTGTACTCCCGGTTGAATAAGGAAAAAATTATTCTGCGGAACTCTGGGTTTTAAGGTTGGTAACCTACGACCAACGGAATCTCTGACTGGAATTCTGGAAACATAACTAGCGGAATCCAAACTTGCATTTCCACCACCGATGGTTAATGGGAATGAAATATGAATTGCATTGTCAGGATTTAAAGTGTATTCTAATTTTAAGCCTGCATAAGATGCATGCAATACCAAAGGACTAACGCCGCTTGGTGCATAGCCACGGTCAAGGCTTTTGTACATGCTAAAACCAATACCGAATGATTTATTAAATAAAATCATTCCGGACAATCCACCAAAATCGGTGAAATTGTTTTTTAATTGCCCATATTGAAATTCGGGCGCTATGTAAAAACCAATGGTATTTAATTTAGGAAGCTTAAATAGTGTTTTTGTAGAATCCTGTGAATACCCTTGGTGGTAAGTAAATCCTGTTAAAAGGATAACGCATAAAAAAACTTTTCTCATATATATAAATTGAATTAATATTTTGGCAAAATATTATCCGGCTATGGTTAATATATTCCCATTAATAGTAACGGTATATTTTTTTATTGGTGCAGGTGGTGGTCCGGAAACTACATTTCCATTGGTATCAAAAGTTCCTCCATGGCAAGGACAAATAAAGTTTTTTGAACTGCCATCCCAACCAATGGTACAACCTTGATGGGTACAAGCAGCAGCCACGGCTACATAAGTAGTGGCAGCAGTTTTTACAACTATAATTCCACTATTATCATACACGTATCCATTAATGTTTTTAAGGGCAGCGTTAGCAGGTTGGGTTAAATCCAAGGTGATATTTACACTAGGTCCTTGGGGTGTATTTGAAGTACCTAATTTCGAGCAACCCTGTAAAAATGCTGCCGCGGCGGTTACCCCAAAAACTCCACAGCCAATTTTTATAAAATCTCTTCTTTCCATAAGTTAATGCAGTTTTGTTAGTTTAAATTAGTTTGAGTTTAAAATTCTTTGTCGTTTTATTTCTATTACGCCGCTCTTTTTAAAAAGGTGGGGTAAGAACCCTGAAATTATTTTAGCCTCATACCCCACCAATATTTAAAAAGTGTCGTATCTTAGTTTATTAATTTAGAAAGTTTTGTTCAAGAAAAACAAATACAAGGAAGATGATTTAGAGTTAATTCTTGAAGGTTGCCTATCAAAGGACCCTTTGGCGGAACGTGCTCTTATTAAATTATTTTATAGTTATGCTAAAAGTATTTGTGCCCGATATAGTGGTAGTCTTGAAGAAACTGAAGAAGTATTGAACGATGGTTTTTTAAAGGTATTCAATAACTTAGCTAAGTATGACCATACCCAGCCCTTCAAAGCCTGGTTACGTACTATTATGGTTAATACAGCAATTGATAATTATAGAAAAAATCAAAAATTTGGCCATACGGTAGAAATTGATGAAATTGAAGTAACTGATTTGAGCGAAGATGTTATCAGTAAAATCTCCGCTGATGAAATACTTGCTTTAGTTCAGCAATTACCGCCGGCTTACCGAATGGTCTTTACTTTATATGTAATTGATGGCCACAACCATCGTGAAATAGCCGAATTACTTGGAATTAAAGAAGGTACTTCTAAATCAAATTTGCAAGATGCCAGAAAGAAATTGCAAATTATGATAAAAAGAGCCTTCCCTCATTTACATCTTGCCTATGCAGTAAAAATTAACAAAATCAATGAAAACTGAAGATTTTGATGACGCCATTAGGCGCAAAGTAGAAAGTGTTTATTTTAACCCTAAGCAGGGGGATATAGATCTTATATATCAACATGTTAACGGAAATGTTACGTCGTCTTTTTTTAAGAATTTCGGTGTACTAACATTTTCAGGTATTACATTATTAATTATAGGTGGATTAATAACTTGGAATATTATTCAGTATCGCCAAAATTCCAGCTTGGTTTCTCGAATTGACCAACTCAATAAAACTGTAATTGAAAATTCTGTTATTACCAATAAGGCCATAAAAGCTCAAGCTGAATTGGCTAATGTAATGCAAAAGAAATATAATGATGCCATAGGAGCTGCTACTACCTATGAGCATAATTCTAATTATCAAGAATTGTCCGCAACTCCAAATCCTTCTCCCTATTATGCTAATACTTCTAATGCAAACTTAAATTCAATATCCAATAATCATAAAAGCAATACTCCATTAGCAGTGATTGATCATCATGGGAACCCTGCAACCTCAGAAAATAATCAACATACAATTGTTGCTGATGCTGCAAAGGAAACCGTAAGCAATAATACGTCCTCTAAGAATGCAAATAATATTTCAAATGTAGGTAGTTCAAATTTGAATGACGGAAATTATCAAGATAAAAATCTTAATACAACAACAAAAGAAAATACAGTTTTGAAGGACAATGCAAGCGCAGCTAATAACAAAGCCATAGCTAACCAAACTTCTAATGTAGATTCCATTCATGAAAAAGAAAATAATAATGTAGCGAATAATTTAAAATCGAATGAAAATAAGCTATACAATAGACCAACTTCTAAGAAAAGTTTATTCTCAGGATATTCTTTAAAAAATCTGCATTATATGGCAGGCCTTGGTGCTGAAATGGCAACCAAACAAAATGGTTTTGGTATAAATGCTCAAGTATCATTTAGCGATAGGTGGAGTATTGGGCTAGGATTGAAAGCATTGATGGTTAATAATGAACTTTATCCTGATGGGGATGATTTTCAAAGTAAAAAAGGGGTCAATTTCCATAAAGTATATATGCCTAATGATCCTGACTCAGGAAAGATAAATAATATACACACGAATAATCAATTAATTCAAATTCCTTTGGCAATTAATTATACCATTCCGCTTCGCAAAAACTATGGTTTGTTATTTTCTGCGGGTACTGATATTGATATTTATGCTAATCAAAGAATAGAATATGCAACCATAAATAGCAGTGGATTTATTGATTTTTACCATAAAAATATTTCAGTGCCGGCACTTACCTTAAATAATGCAGTATTTTCTGCAGGTGTTCAGAAGCGTTGGGGTCATTTGGTGGCTCAATTAAGCCCGTATATCTGTCCGCAAATTACCTCAGTAGTATATAAGAAAGAGGATTTATATGCAGGTATGCGCTTTAGGTTATTTTACGCCTTTGGAATTTAAATTATAGATTTTGCATAGGATCCCAGAAAACCTTATCAAAATCTTGCTCCTGATTATCATTTATTTTAATACCCTCGTTTTCGAGTAAACTTTGCATGAGGTTTTCCCCTGGGAAATGATGCTTGCCACTTAATAAGCCATTTCGATTGACCACACGATGGGCGGGAACCGGTGGCTCTGCCATACCTGAGTGGTTGAGTACCCAGCCCACCATTCTTGAAGAGCGCCCGCTTCCTATACATCGAGCTATTGCTCCATAAGAGCTTACCTTACCTTTGGGTATCTTACGTACTACTTCATATACTTTTTCAGCAAAGGAAACCATGCTTCAAAGGTATTTATATTTATTATTCAATAAGGAACTAAGCAAAGTCATTTCCTTATATATTTCGTAGTTTTTGTTAATTTAGCACCCGAATTAGGCAAATGCAAGAACTTCATTTTTCAATTATTGTACCGGTATTCAATAGGCCGGAGGAGGCAAAAGAGCTTTTGGAAAGTCTATGCTTGCAAACTTATACTGATTTTGAAGTTTTAATTGTTGAAGATGGCTCTTCTGTAACATGCAAAGATGTAATTGATCCTTATTTCTCTCGACTAAATTTAAAATATTTCTTTAAGCAAAATGAAGGTCCGGGGCCGACCCGAAATTTTGGTGCATCGAAGGCAGAAGGGAATTATTTTATTTTCTTCGATTCTGATTGCTTGATACCGGCCAACTATATGGCAATTGTACAACAATATTTACATGCAAATGATTTGGATTGCTATGGTGGCCCCGATCGTTCTCATCCTTCATTTACCCCGGTGCAAAAAGCTATATCCTATACAATGACCGCTTTTCTAACTACAGGAGGAATTAGAGGGGGTTCAAAAAAAATGGATAAATTCCATCCCCGTTCATTTAATATGGGTATAAGCAAAGTGGCCTTTGAGCGTACCGGCGGATACGCTGCCATGCGATTTGGTGAAGATTTGGACATGAGTATGCGCATAGCGGAAGCAGGATTGCATACAGGACTTATTATCGATGCATTTGTATACCATAAAAGAAGAACGGATTTTTATAAGTTTTTTAAACAAATTCATAACTCTGGAATTGCAAGGATAAATTTATTCAAACGTCATCCGAGTTCATTAAAATTGGTGCATTTTATTCCTGCCGGATTTGTAATCTTTTGCCTATTTTCAATTTTAATTTTACCTTTAGGATATAAGGCAGGAATGTTGTGTTTATTAGTATATAGTTTACTTTTATTTTTGGATGCTCTTATTAAAGAGAAAAACTTACTTGTGGCTATATTATCCGTAGAGGCGGCATTTGTACAGCATTTTGCATATGGCACAGGTTTTATCAAAGCCTTTTGGCGTAGAATAATATTAAAGCAAGAGGAGTTTCATGCCTATAAAAAGAATTTTTATAAGTGATATGGTCGTGATTTGTGGTATCAATTAAGTTGTCAAATATGATTCCAATATATTTAATTTCGGGAATAGGTGCTGATGAACGAATTTTCCGCAAATTAAATCTTCAGGGCTATGAATTAAAATTTATCCAATGGATACCTCCATTCCCAAATGAGACGATACAAGATTATTCAATAAGATTAAGTGCACAAATAAACACGTCGGATCCAATTATTATTGGATTTTCATTAGGAGCAATTATTGCTGTTGAGATATCCCATTATCTAAAAGCTGAAAAAACTATAATTATTTCTGGTATTAAGTCCTATAAGCAGATGCCTGTGCTTTATAAAATAGCAGGTATATTGAAGATCGATAAACTTATTCCTTCGTGCTTTTATAAGCATAGTACCTTTATTGCAAAACTATTTTTTGCTACAGGCAGTAAAAATGACCAATCATTAATTGGAAGCATTATTAATCATACGGATACAAATTTTTTAAAATGGGCCATTCATGGGTGTTTACAATGGCGTACCAAGATGGATTTAAAAAATTGCATTCAAATACATGGCAGTGCCGATCGAATTTTGCCTATTAAATATATCCAAGCCGATTATATTATTCAAAATGGTTCACATTTATTACTGATGTACAATGCAACTGAACTAAGCGTACTTTTGCAACAAGTTTTAAATCCATGTTAAACGTTATATACGAAGATAATCATTTAATTGCAGTCCATAAGCCAGCAGGAATACCGGTTCAAGGTGATGAAACCGGTGATACACCGCTATCTGATATGGTAAAAGAATATATTAAGTATAAGTATAAAAAGCCCGGGGAAGTATATCTTGGCGTATTACATCGTTTAGATCGCCCGGTGGAAGGCGTAGTTATTTTTGCGCGGACCAGTAAGTCGGCCGCCAGAATGAGTGAAATGTTTCGTGAAAAAACAATTACAAAAACTTATTGGGCCATAGTAGAAAAAAAGCCGCCACTACCATCAGGGGTTCTAACTGATTATATTTGGAAGGACAAAAAAGCCAACCGTTCTTATTGTTATAAAAAGGAAAAGAAAGATAGTCAGTGGGCTCAGCTTACTTATAAAACTTTAGAAGAGGCAGATGGCTTATACTTATTAGAAGTCAACCCTTTAACGGGTCGTCCGCATCAAATTCGTGCACAATTGTCCCATATGGGTTGTATTATTTTAGGGGATACCAAATATGGCTCCAAATTGCCCTTAAAGGATAGGTCCATTAGTTTACTTGCACGGAAAATAGCCTTTGTACATCCGGTACAAAATACGCAAATGGTACTTGATTCCTTTAAACCTCAAGGAAAATGGTGGAAAAAATTTGCCGTAATGCTTACCAAATAAGTGGGAATTGTTTCATTTATGTCTGCGCGAATTTGAGGCTGAGGCAATAAAAATCTGTCATCATTTCACTCAAGACACGTCAAAATTTTATTATCTTTGCAGTTCCAAAATTTATGGTGGATGTAGCTCAGCTGGTTAGAGCACTAGATTGTGGTTCTAGGGGTCGTGGGTTCGAGCCCCATCCTCCACCCAAGGCCCTCTCATTTGAGAGGGCTTTTTTTATGTAGTATTGACCTAATACAGATATTCTGGTCTTTTCCTAACTTTGTCCGAATGAATGACGCCGATACTTCAACTCCAAAGGTTTCCATTCGCTATGCGCGAAAAGGCTTAAGTGACGAAATGCTCATTAAGCTTTATAAGAACATGTTGCTTCCGCGCATGATTGAAGAAAAAATGCTTTTACTTTTACGCAAAGGTCAAGTGAGTAAATGGTTTTCCGGAATAGGGCAGGAGGCCATATCTGTTGGGGCTACCTTGGCATTGGAGCAGGATGAATATATCATGCCCTTGCATCGAAATTTGGGTGTATTTACTTCCCGAGGGGTGGACTTACAAAAGTTATTTGGTCAGCTGCAAGGGAAAAGTAGTGGTTATTCATTAGCTCGAGAACGCTCCTTCCATTTTGGAATTAAGGAACATCATATTGTAGGTATGATTTCCCATTTAGGACCGCAATTAAGTGTCAGCGCCGGAGTTGCTTTGGCACATAAATTAAAAGATGAACGTAAAGTATCCTTAAGTTTTACGGGTGATGGCGGCACTTCCGAAGGTGAATTTCATGAGGCCTTAAATACTGCTGCCGTATGGAAACTACCGGTCATTTTTCTCATTGAAAATAATGGATACGGATTGTCTACAACCACCAATGAGCAATACGCTTGTGAAAGCTTAGTAGATCGTGCCAAAGGCTATGGTATGCAAGGCTATAAAATTGATGGAAATAATATTCTGGAAGTATATCATACCATTCATAAAATTGCTGAAGAATTAAGATATAATCCTAAGCCTGTATTAGTGGAATGCATGACTTTTCGGATGCGTGGGCACGAGGAGGCATCAGGTACCAAATATGTACCACAAAAGCTATTTGATTTATGGGCTAAAAAAGATCCATTAAGTAATTATGAAAATTATTTATTGGTACGGGAAGTTTTGGATAAGGCCACTATTGATCAATTTAAAGAAGATTTTTCTGTCGAAATTAATCATGCATTAGAAGTAGTTCTGAATGAAGATGCTCCTATTCCGGTAACGGAACATGAATTGGCGGATGTCTATGCGCCTTTTATACCGGAACGTCGATCTACTTCCATCGTGGATTCACATAATTTTAATGTTTTTCCGGCCAAAACCGCAAAAGTTAAAAAGCGATTGGTTGATGCCATCCAAGATGGTATGCGCCTAAGTATGCAAAAATATCCGGAATTAATTTTAATGGGACAAGATATTGCGGAATACGGTGGAGTATTTAAAGTAACAGAGGGTTTTTATGAGGAATTTGGCAAGGAGAGGGTGCGAAATACTACACTTTGCGAATCGGCTATTCTTGGTATTGGGCTTGGGCTATCTATTAAAAAGATGAAGGCCATGGTAGAAATGCAATTTGCAGATTTTGTGAGTTGCGGTTTCAACCAAATTATTAATAATCTCGCAAAAATTAATTATCGCTGGGGGCAGAATGCAGATGTAGTTGTTCGAATGCCATGTGGCGCCGGCGTTGGAGCAGGTCCCTTTCATTCCCAAAGTAATGAAGCTTGGTTTTTCCATACGCCCGGATTAAAAGTAATTTATCCATCCAGTCCAATGGATGCTAAAGGTTTACTGGCATCTGCTTTTGAAGATCCGAATCCTGTGTTATTTTTTGAACATAAAGCTCTCTATCGTAGTATATCTGAAGAAATTTATGAGGATTATTATACTATAGAAATCGGGAAAGCACGTACAGTAAACTCCGGCAATGAAGTTAGTATTATCACCTATGGTGCCGGGGTACACTGGACCTTAGAAATCATTGCTTCTCATCCCGAATTAAGTATTGATTTAATTGATTTACGCACATTACTTCCCTGGGATAAGGATGCCGTAATTCAAAGTGTAAAGAAAACAGGTAAGGCGCTTATTTTACATGAAGACACACTTACGGGTGGTATTGGCGGTGAAATTTCGGCGTATCTGTCAGAGTATGCTTTTGAATATTTGGATGCTCCGATTGTTCGCGTGGCTTCCTTGGATACGCCTGTACCTTTTGCTCCTGAATTGGAACAAAATTTCTTGGCAAAAAAATACCTTTTAGAAAAATTATTAAACCTTATATCTTATTAAATTTATAATCCATACGTGGATAATAAATAAATCATGGCTCCTAAGGTTGCCGCTCCCATTTCTAATTCTCGTTTATTTACAGCTTGCAATTTATCAACCGGTGTATGATGAAAATCGAAATATCTTTGGTTATCCGGTGTTAAACTCATTACAGGTACATTATCTTTTTCCAGTGGACTAATATCAGCTCCGCCTCCGCCTTTAACAAATTCTGCAGCATGATAGGGCTCAAAATATTTCCTCCATGGTAATACTTTTAGATAAACAGAAGTGTCTTTTCCAATGCTAAATCCACGTGGTACAAAACCTCCCTCATCTGTTTCAATGGCCATAATTGTTTTTTCATTATTTGCTTTGGCCAATTCAGCATATTTTTTCCCACCACGCAAGCCATTTTCTTCATTCATAAAAAGTACGGCACGTATGGTGCGTTTTGGTCGGATATTTAGGGCAATAAATAAGCGAATGGCTTCCATACTTTCTACACAGCCTGCACCATCATCATGGGCGCCATCGCCCAAGTCCCAACTATCCAAATGGCCACCTACCAAAATTATTTCTTCCGGATGTTCGCTGCCTTTTATTTCTCCTACTACATTATATGATTTTTCGTCCGGAAGTGTTTCACAATGCATTTCCAGGCGGCATTTTATATGCGAATCAGTTTTCAACATTTGATCTAATAATGTTGCAGCTTTAGTACTGATGGCAGCGGCCGGTATTTTTTTAATAGAATCGACATAATTTGTATTTCCTGTATGCGGATAATCGTCTTCAGTTAAATTCATTGAACGAATAATAATTGCGATAGCTCCATATTTTGCAGCTATTACCGGGCCACTGCTTCTTTGATCAACAGCTCCGCCGTAAGCTTCAAAAGTGTTTATTTTGGAAGGATCCATCGGACGTGCAAAAAAAACGATTTTCCCGGCAATATTTTTTTTACCCAATTTTGCTACTTCATCCAATGAATGCACCTCTATTATTTCCGCTGTTATTGGACCCATTCCTGTTCCCACCGAGCTTCCTAATGCTGCCACAGGAATTTCAAATGACTTACCGTTGGATGGAATTATTTCTGCTTTTTCCTTGGGTCCCCTCACCCAATGCGGTACCATGCATTCTTGTAAAAAAACCCTGTCAAATCCAGCTTTTTCCATGGCTTCTTTGCCCCATTTTACTGCATTTGCTGCACCTACAGAGCCGCTTAATCGATGTCCACCCCGACATAAGGTATCCAACCATCCATAGCATCGGCCATGTGCCAGCTCTTCCGAATAAAATTTTTTTATCATTTGTTCGTCTTTATTTTGAGCATGTAACCCATATGATAACAAGCAAATAAATAGGCTAAGAAGTGTTTTAATTCTCATTTTTGTTTTATTTCGGAGCGAATATACGTTGGCTTTAGATTTTTTGAATTTCTTTATCTAAACTTTATTCCGTAATTTGTGTCAAATTCCCTATGCCGAGGTTTTTAAAAGGTTTTAAGTACTTTCTCCTACTCTTGTTTTTATTTGCTATACCTTGGCAATTGAAAGCGGCAATTATTGTCCCAAGCGATTCATTAAAAGTCCAGCCTAAGGATATTTTTGATGTAGGAATGAAAATTATCGGCATTAAAAAAGAGAGGCAACATATCGACCCTTCTTCTACACATCGGCCCTTTTTTGCTATTTTACCGGGGATTGGATATGCACCGCAATTAGGCTTCTCTTTTGATTTAACAACCAACCTTTCATTTTATATTGATTCGGGACATCAAGCTAATATTTCAACTATTACGGTAGAACCTATTTATACTTTCAATCATCAATTTTTTGTGTCAATGATTTCAAATATCTGGACCAAAGGAAATAAATTGAACCTGCAAGGTGATTGGAGATTTTATAGTTATCCTTCTCAAATATATGGTTTGGGCGGGCATACCACACTTAAAAATAGCGCGGGAGTGGATTATTCACACGCTCGTTTCTACCAATATATGTTATTTCAGTTGGCTCCCGATCTGCTGTTTGGTCCCGGCTATAGTCTGGATCATTATTGGAATATTAAGACAGATAATAAAGGTGCCGGAAATGCATTAGATTATCAAAGTTATGGCATTACGCCTACCTCTGTTTCCTCTGGTTTGTCATTAAATTTTCTTTATGATACTCGGAGAAATGCCAATAATCCCAGACCCGGACAGTTTTTAAATATTGTTTACCGACCTAATGTTACTTGGATGGGTAGTAATACCAATTGGCAATCCTTAATTATTGATGCTCGAAAATATTTTTCTTTTCCAGCAAATTCCGATAATATCCTGGCTTTTTGGAGTTATGATTGGCTGACAGTATCCGGAAAACCTCCTTATTTGGATTTGCCATCCACCGGTTGGGATACCTATGCCAATATGGGCAGAGGTTATATTCAAGGACGATTCAGAGGTTCCAATTTATTGTATTTTGAATCGGAATATCGATTTAGATTATCTAAAAATGGATTATTTGGAGGTGTCGTTTTTGCAAATATTCAAACGGTATCCAATTATCCTTCTAATGCATTTGATACCTATTTTCCGGCCTTTGGTGCCGGATTGAGAATTAAGGCCAATAAATTTTCCAATCTCAATATTTCCCTCGACTATGGCATTGGGGTAGGAGGTGCCAATGGTTTTTTCTTTAATATCGGGGAAGTTTTTTAAGCTTCTTCTAATAAATAAATAATCGGTTTGCTGGGACTGGCATCGGATTCAAAAGATGCAATTTGTAAATTTAATAAGTATTTCCCATCCTTTATTTCATCGGGTACAAATATCATTTCTGTAACTGTTTTTTCTAAATTCCATTTGTTTGGATAGGCAAAAAATCGTTTATGTGCCAATAATTGGGAATCATCCTCTTTATCCAATGAAGGTAAATCCGTCAAAATATGTTTAATTCCCATTATATTTAGAATATCTATACCTGCAGCATCAAAATAAGCAGGATTGGTACCTGAATAATCCATCGTTTTTTTGTTTGTATTATTGGGTATCGTACGTATGATTATAGCTTCCGCAGGAAATGTTTTCTGATGAGCCAATTCCGCACCCAGTTGTTCTGCATCAATATAAAAATCTCCATTCTTTTCACTAAGTGATAAACTGATAAGAATGGCAGGAAACATAAATTTTTTTAGCACATCATTAATGTAAATATTTTGTCCGGCTACATGGCCGGCACATTCAGTATGGGTGCCATCTCCATGGGGATTAAAAATTATATTTTCACAATTACATGAACCTCCTCTGCTTATATCCCCAATAAAAGTTCCGGCTTCCACGGTTTGATATTGTGCTTTTTGTAAATAAAATGCACTAGGATTTTCATTTCTGCTGATAGGTAAGGATAAATCAATTGCCTTTTCAAAATTGATTTGATAATATTTATCCTTGATTACGATTCGCGATTGTAACATATATTAAATTTTAAACGATAAATAAATCTGACATGATGGCATCGGCCAATAGTTTGCCGGATTGACTTAATTTGATTTTATTGTCTTCAATTTTTATTAATCCTTTAGCCTGATAGGGTTTTATTTCAGTGCAAAATTTTTCTAAATAGGTGGCACCAAATTTTAAATTTAATACATCCAAATCTACACCCCATTTGGTGCGCAAACCCAATAGCAAAAATTCATTGTAATTTTCATTTGTATTTAACGATTCAATTTCATAATATGGCAAGTTCTCATTTAGTGCCTTGATGTATTTTGTGTTGCTGGCTATATTCCATTGTCTGGTATTAGTATTATAGGAATGTGCAGCAGGACCAATGCCTAAATATTTTTTTCCTAACCAATAACTACTATTATGTCTTGAAATTTTTCCCTCTTTGGCAAAATTTGAAATTTCATAATGATCAAATTTATTGTTTTCCGCCCAATCCATTAATAGTTGGAAATGGGAAGCGGTTTGGGCATCATCTATCGGAGAGATAATTTTATTTTTAATTAAATGTGCTAATTGGGTTTTCGGTTCTACGGTAAGGCTGTAGGCCGAAAAATGAGGAATTGAAAGTGTAATTATTCGATTTAAATTTTCTACCCATACATCATCGTTTTGATGTGGGATACCATAAATCAGGTCTATGCTTATGTTTGTTAAGCCAAGGTCTTGAGCTTGTTTTATACTATCCAAAGCTTGATCAACAGTATGAATCCTATTCAGATATTGGATTTCTTTTGATGAAAATGACTGAATGCCAATACTTAATCTATTTATCCCGCTGTTTTTTAATGCTTGTAGTTTAGCAGGTGTTAAGTCATCCGGGTTGGCTTCCAAAGTAACCTCCAAGTCATCCTCAATGTTGAAATTTTGGTAAATATGATTCAAGATTTTGTCTAATTCCTCAGTGGAAAGAAGGGAGGGGGTACCACCACCAAAATATATCGTTTCAATACGATCACTGCCTAAATATACCTTTCTTTGTACTAATTCCAATAATAGTGCATCCACAAGGGCTGGTTTATTTTTAACTTGCGTCGAAAAATGGAAGTTGCAATAAATACAAGCTTGCCTGCAATAAGGAATATGAATATATATACCGGCCATTTTTACAAAGGTAGCGTACAAAGTTACGTTATTTAACAGCATATGTATTTAGCTAGAATACCTTCAATATTTTTCAATACTACTATGGGTAGTAAAGCTATACTCAAATACGTATTGCCTTATATCTTCTTTTTGTTTTGTTTCAGTTTAAATTTAGGTGCCCAAAATCATCCTTTAAAAATTACCGTATCGGGGGATTCAATTTTTTTTAAAAATAAGATTGTTTATAAGAATTCATATGCCAACAAACGTGAAAAGGACGCCATATTAAATAAGGTTTTATTAGATATGTATGCCAATAGTTATGTTTCTGCTCATTTTGAAAACTTAACTACGGATACCAATCATACGCTAATTAAATTAATCACAGGTAAAACATTTCAATGGACAAAATTACATCCGGGAAATGTAGATGAAGCATGGCTTTCTGTAGCAGGATACCGAAGTAAACTTTTTAGTTCAAGTCCATTTAATCAAAAACAGCTAAAAGATTTGATTGATAAAATACTGGGGCTTGCTGAAAATAACGGATATCCTTTTGCAAGTCTACAGCTCAAAAATGTTGTTATTAATGAAACAGGCGTTGAAGCGGAATTATTTTTAAATAAAGACAGAAGAATTGTTTGGGATTCCTTAGAGGTAGTTGGGGATAAAGATACTGCAATCAATAGAGATTTTCTTCGCATTTATTTGGGTTTATTACCGGGCAAACCATACAATGAAAAAACAGCTCGTAATATCAGAACCCGCTTAAAGGAGGTATTGTATATAAAAGTAAACGCCGATCCTCAAATTATATTTAAAGAGGATAAAGCCAAGCCAATTATTTTTATTGATGAGCAAAAAGCAAATAGATTGGATGGAGTTTTAGGTTTAGCGCCTAATAGCTCACAAAATAATTCATTACTGCTTACAGGGGAGGCCAATCTGGCATTATTAAATGTGATGGGTGATGGCATCAAATTAACCTTAGGTTATAAAAGTTTCTTAAGAAGTTCTCAGCAAATAAATGTGAGTGCAGAATACCCGTATTTTTTAGGTTTACCAATTGGTATTACAGAAGAATTTAATTTGGCGAAATTTGATTCTACTTATTATGTTTTGGACAATAAATTGGGTATGAATTATTATTTGAATGGTAAAGATTATTTCCGATTAATTTATAATAATTACAGTACCCATTTGCTTAATGCGTCTATGTATGCCAAAACAAATGCTCTCCCTCCTTATTTGGATGTAGCTACTGATTGGTATGGCATCGGATTGCATTTAGAGGATTTTGACTATAAATATAATCCCAGGAGTGGTTATAGTATATATATAGAAGGTAGTGTTGGAACTAAGGTGATATCCAAAAATGTATCAATACTTTCAAGCTTGTATGATAGTTTGCAATTAAGAAAAGTAGTGTATAAATACGTAGCAGATATTTCTTATTTTATTCCTTTAGCATTACGCAGTACACTGAATTTGGGGATTCAATCCGCTTTATTAGCAGATAATGAAATGACCCCAAATCAAATATTTAAAATTGGCGGTTTACATAATTTGAGAGGATTTGATGAACAAAGTATCTATGCCAGTTCATACTACATACCAAGGGTGGAATATAGATATTTGGTGGATCGTAATTCAAATTTTCAATTGTTTTACAATATGGCTTATTATCGAGAAGATATTCGGAATTATTCCAAACATGATACCCCGATGGGAATGGGATTAGGTTATAATTATCTTACAAAAGCAGGCTTGTTTTCCATTAGCTTTGCAGTAGGCAAACAAATGGACAATCCATTTGACTTTAATGCCGCCAAGGTTCATATTGGTTATTTGAATAGATTTTGATGCATAGGATCCTTATTTTTATATTACTCTCAATTTTTTGCAGTGCAAATTTGCAGGCCCAATTACCTATGCTTCCTGCCAAAGATAGCAGTGCTATACGTTGGGAGGGAGTTTTTAAGCAGAAAGAAGATTCTATTCAAAGCAAAATATTTATTTTCCAAATATTGAAATCAAGTCGGGATACAAATACTCTTGGAAATAAAAAACCTGCGGTAGAACGCAAACCCGGAAGAATTAGAAACCATAACAATGCGGTACCAATTTACATTGTCTTATTATTTATAGGAGCCTTTGTTTTATTGGCTTTGCTCATTATTATTGACCGGGAACTATTAACCCAATTATTTGCCTGTCTGCTCAATCCCTCTCAAATGATAGGATTATATAACGAAGGAAGGTTCGGTTTTAATTTTGTGAGTTTTGCCTTGGATTTCATGTTTATTTTTTCCTTGGCATTGACCATTCAAATTCTTTTCTATCCTTATCATCCTGAATATTTTACATGGATTGGAGTGCTTACGCTTGCCGCTTATTTCATAAAGGTTGTTTTCATACAACTTAGTGCATATTTATTTTTTGACAAGCCGGTGGCCATTAAACATGCTTTATACGATTTGTTATTTACCAGGTTGGCTGGGTTGGTTTTCATGCCTTTGGTATTTTGTATTGTGTATCAAAATTATTTTGGAATCGGCTTTTTGATGGGAATCTTGATGATATTGTTATTAACATTATATGCTATATGGCTCATTATTATATTATTAAGGATGAAATTGGATGGGGTGGGTGGAATTTTCTATCTATTGTTGTATCTTTGCGGCGTTGAACTATTCCCACTACTCATTATTTTAAAAAATTACCTAATATAAGGCTATAGACTGCATGGAACCTAAGGACTTAAAGGTTAAAACCATTCTGATTTCTCAACCTGCCCCCGCTGACGTGAAATCTCCTTATGCTGATATTAAGGAGAAGTACAGGGTGCAATTTACGTTCAGGCCGTTTACTCATGTTGAGCCTCTGCCTGCGAAAGATTTCCGAAAGGATAAAATTAATATCACAGAGCATACTGCCCTGATTTTCAGTAGCAAAACTGCTATCGAACATTTTTTTCGAATTGCCGAGGAAATGAGAGTTGAAATTTCTCAAGACATGAAATATTTCTGTGTAACGGAAGCCATTGCGCTTTACTTACAGAAATTTATTGTTTACAGGAAACGCAAGGTCTTTTATCCAAAAGTAAAAGAAACAGATATTTACCATATTATTCTGAAGCATAAAAACGAGAATTACTTATTCCCTTGTTCCAATGTTGGACAGAGTGAAGTTGTTGAGTTTTTAAAAGCAAATAAGCTAAAATACAGTGAAGCGGTTATTTATAAAACTGTTTCTAGTGATTTGAGTGATTTGGCGGAGGTTAAGTTTGACGTTTTGGCATTTTTTAGCCCTGCAGGTTTAAAATCTGTCTTCGATAATTTTCCTGATTTTGATCAAGGCAATACAAGGATTGCGGCCTTTGGTGCAGCAACTTGTCAAGCTGTGTTGGATGCTGGTTTACGTCTTGATATTAAGGCACCTACACCAGAAGTACCATCCATGAAAATGGCCCTTGAAAATTACAT
Source organism: uncultured bacterium (assembly GCA_903829945.1). GTDB lineage: Bacteria > Bacteroidota > Bacteroidia > CAILMK01 > CAILMK01 > CAILMK01. The sequence continues at coordinate 74,268 of CAIKRV010000001.1, forward strand.
TAAAAAGGTAAACAGGTAGTTTTATTTTACCTCATTCAGGACTCACTCACGATAATAGTTGCATTTTTATTTGCTCAAAAAGTCCAAGATTTAAAAAAAATGTTAATTTTGCTTTCTTGAACCGCAAATAATCCGTTTATTTGAGGTTCCAAAACAAGACAACATCTGGAATGAAAAGATTTTTATTAACCATCGTTCTACTTTGTTCCCTTAGTGGTGCTGTAAAGGTTTATGCTCAGCGTGAACCTCAGTTTACCAACTATATGGATAACAAGTTGATATACAATCCGGGTTATGCAGGCGCCACTGAAAATATCTGTGCTACACTCCTGTATCACAATCAGTGGAGTAGTTTCCAAAGTGATTTGGATAAAAGTACTGCACCAATTACTCAGACCTTTACTTTGCACGGTCCGATAAATTTTTTCGAAAAAGTTGATCTTGGAGCAGGGGTTCACTTTTTAAATGATAATTTAGGTTTTGAACATACCTTTAGTATGGGCATTGACCTTTCTTATAAAAGAAGAATACCACAATTAGCTAATAGTATGCTATCAGGTGGATTAAGCTTAGGCTATGTGCAAACAGATTTGAAAGGTGATTGGAAACCGGCAGATCCATCAGATACACGTTTACCGGGTAGCGTTTCAGATAAAAGTCCGGATTTTGGATTTGGCTTATATTTAAATAATCCAAATTTTTATGGTGGAATTTCTGCATTACACTTAACCAGCCCTTCCTTAACTTGGGCAGGTGGTGGCAATAGCCGGATTCCAAGGGCCTATTATTTTATTGCCGGATATAATTATTATATCCCCGATTACAAATTGGAATTAAGACCGGGTACCTTAGTACGTACCGATTTTGCAAAAACCCAATATGATATTCATTTAATTGCGATGTACAATAGTTTTGTATTTCTTGGATTAAATTATCATGCTCAGGATGCCTTATCCTTAATTGGGGGCATTTACCTAAATAAAAGTTTGAAGTTACAAGGCTCTTATGATATAACAACCTCAGATGCAAGACCTTTTGGAGGTAAAATTGAAGTGCTGCTAAACTATTGTTTTAATATTCCAATTGGATATTCAACACCTGTTTATCACAAGTCTTCACTTTGGTTGTAATAAAATTAATTATATAGAATAATTTTAGGAAAATATCGTTTTATATTTGTAGGGCTTAAACCATTAAAAAAAATTAAAGACGTACTCTAACAGGCTATAATGTTAAATTTAACTATGAAAATGAAGTTTTTAGTCAGAAATGTGCTGGGGTTGTTATCTATTACTACCGTAATGGCAAGTTGCGGACTTGGTAGTAGTAAAGGAGAACTTACCGGCGTACCGGGCCGTAAACCCTGGTACCACCCACAACCTTTTGGTACAATATATGTGCCAAGTGGTACTTTCCAGATGGGTCAGGCAGAACAAGATATCCTTGGTTCTATGACTGCTCGTCCTAAGCAAGTATCCATTCAAGCCTTTTATATGGATGATACTGAGATTACAAACAACGAATATCGTCAGTTTGTATTCTGGGTGAGAGATTCCATCGTTGCTAAAACTCTCGGTAATGATTATTTAATTACTGATGATAATGGTAATGAGAGAATTGATTGGTCCAAGAAAATTGATTATTCAGATGCTGAAACTCAAACTTCTCTTCAACCACTATATTATAGTGAGCAAGATAAATTGGGTACCGGTAACTCTTGGGATACAAGAAAATTTATTTTCGATTATAAATGGATTGATTTACAAGAAGCTGCAAAATTAAAATACAAACTTAGTCCTGTTGCTCGTAAACAATTTATTCATTCTGAAAAAGCAGCTATCTATCCTGATACATTGGCATTTGTACGTGATTTTACGTATGCGAATAATGATCCGATGGCTCAAACTTATTTCTGGCACCCGGGATTTGATGATTATCCTGTAGTTGGAGTGAGTTGGAGACAAGCGCAAGCTTTCTGCTGGTGGAGAACTAATTTCTTGAATTCATACTATATTGAACAAGGGGATCCTGAAGTAGCACCATTCTCTCTTCCTACTGAAGCTCAATGGGAATATGCTGCTCGCGGTGGAAGAAGATTCAGTCCATTCCCTTGGGGTGGCCCTTATACCCGTAATAGCCGCGGTTGTTTCTTATGTAATTTCAAACCACTTCGTGGTAACTATATTGAAGATGGTGGTTTATACCCTGTTAAGGCAACTTCCTACTTCCCTAATGATTATGGATTATATTGCATGGCCGGTAATGTGGCTGAGTGGACTAATTCTGCTTATGACGAAAGTATCTATACAATGATACATGATGAACAACCGGACTATATTTATAATGCTAAAGATGACGATCCTGCTACTTTAAAAAGGAAAGTGGTTCGTGGCGGTTCTTGGAAAGATGTGGCTTATTTCTGCCAAACTTCCACCCGTACGTACGAATATCAGGATACCGCTAAAGCATATGTTGGATTCCGTTGCGTAATGCAATATATGGGTCGTTCATTAAAAGATAGATAATACGTATCAAAACAATAACTTATAAATTTTTCAAACAACTAAACTAATTTAAGAAGATGTCTACAGGAAACAGTTTTTTTCAGTCCAGGCTTTTCAAAGTCATAATGAATAAAGTCTATGGTATGGGTGCTGCAGTTGTAATTTTTGGTGCAATGGCAAAAATTCTTCACTGGGCAGGTGCTAACTATTGGATCGGTATTGGTCTCTCTACAGAGGCAATGATATTTTTCATTTCATCCTTCGAACCATTACATGAAGATCCGGATTGGACTTTAGTGTATCCGGAATTGGCTGGAATGGACCCAAAGAAAAAAGAAGAAAAAAAGAATTTTACCCAACAATTGGATAAAATGCTTGAAGAAGCTAAAATCGAACAAGCTACCATCAACCGTTTAGGTGATGCATTCCGTGGCTTAACAGATAATATTGGTAAAATGGCCGGTGTAGCTGATGCTGCTAACGCTACCAATGCTTATGCTGAACAAGTTAAAGTTGCTGCAGGTTCTGTAGGTAAATTGAATGCTTCTTATGCAAATGCAATTGATGCTATTGATCAACTTGGTAAATCAGGTGTGGTTTTAGCTGGTAATCTAACTGATACCGAAGGTGCTGCTGTTAAAATGAAAGAGGAATTCAGCAAACTAAGTAAAAATCTAACTTCTCTCAATAATATTTACGGTAGTATGTTGACTGCAATGAGCGCTCCGCGTTCATAATTGGCAATCAATTATTTCTATCAAACTACAAATTTGTTTAACCGTTAATTAAGAGAAAAAGATGGCACTTGGAAAGACGAACCCCAAACGACAGATGATGATTAACATGATGTACCTGGTGCTTACCGCACTATTGGCACTGAATGTTTCTAAGCAAGTATTGAAAGCGTTTGAGCTCGTGAATACGGGTCTTGAATCTACAAATACTGCTTTTACAAGCAAAAATGAAACAACTTATAATGCTTTCAAAAAGCAATTAGATATTGCTAAAGCTAAAGTTCAACCTTTCTATGATAAGGCGATGATCGTGAAAAGCGAATCTCAAACTGCCATAGAAAAAGTTGAAGCAATGAAAAAAGCTTTGATTACTGAAAATGGTAAAATCAAAGAAAATGAAGCTTATGAAAAACCTGATACCAAAGAAGATTTGAAGTCTGCTTCAGATATCGAAATTGGTACTAATTTCTTCACCGGCCCTAAAGAAAAAGGTGGCGGACATGGTGAAGAACTACAAACGATGCTTAAAGCTTACAGAGCAAAAATGGAAGCTTTAATCGATGCTAAGGATAAAGGTAATAACAAACTTATTAACATTAATGACGCTGATCCTAATGTAAAAGAAGAAGCTGATTTCCATGGTAATAAATGGGCACACTACTACTTCGCTGAAGTACCTATGGTTGCTGATTTAACTGTACTTACCAAAATCCAAAATGACATTAAAAATACAGAGTCTAACATGAGTGCTTACTTATTAAGCAAAGTGGGTCAAGATGACTTCAAATTCGATAATCTTACAGCGATTATCAAATCTGATAAGCCTATTGTATTACAAGGTCAACAGTATGAAGCTGAAATTTTCTTAGGTGCATATGACTCTCACCAAAATCCTACTATTCAATTGAATGGTCAGAATCTTGAAGTGAAAGACGGAAAAGCAGTTTATAAAACGACTGCTTCCGGGGAAGGTGAAAGAAAATTGGATGGTAACATTATCGTTACTGCTCCTGATGGAACTAAAAAGCCTTATCCTTTCAAAACCGCTTACCAAGTATTCGTAGGTTCTGCAGTAATTTCTGCTACCAAGATGAACGTATTATATGTTGGTCTTGATAATCCTATCGAAATTTCTTGCCCTGGTTATCCGCCTGATAAAATTATTGCAACTCAAACAGGTTTATCTACTTGGACTGGTTCTAATGGTAAATTCATTGCTCGTCCTGCAGATAATATCCAAGTTAAAGAAGCTGAAATTAAGGTTTCTGTAAAAACTGGTGATAACCAAGTTAAACCAATGGGTTCTAAAACATTCCGTATCAAACGTGTACCTAAACCAAAAGTTTTATTGGGAACACTTGATGGCGGTGCAATCTCCAAAGTACAATTAAGTGTACAAAAAGTAGTTCAAGCAAACCTTGAAAACTTCGTTTACGATGGTATTAGATATACTGTAACTAAGTTTAGCTGGACATATGCTCCTAAAGGTGCAGGTCGTCAAGTGCAAGGTCCTGAAATGGTGAATGGTCAGCTTATCCCTGGTTCTTTATCCAGCTTGATTTCCAGTGCACGTACCGGTGATATGGTGCTTATTTCTGATATCGTGGCTAATGGCCCTGTAGGTCAGGTTAAAATTAGTTCCGGCCCAACATTTATAATACAGTAAAAACGTAAAATATAGCAAGTGATGATTAGTAAATTCTTAATAGGTGGGGTGGTAGCAGGAGTGTTATTCTCTGGTTCTGTGAGTGCACAGAAAACAGAAGTAGCGCCGGCTGAGCAGGGCAATAAATACCTTCAATTCAATTATGAAAAATTAGGCGTTAAGGAAAGGAAAGCAATTCCATTCCCTTCATTACGTGAAGCTGATGCCGTTTATGCAAAAAGAATTCAACGTGTTATTGATGTGCGCGAAAAAAAGAATCTTCCTTTGAAATGGCCTAAAAATCCTCTTTGGAAAGTTTTAAGAGATAATATCATGGCCGGTGAAGGTAAAGGTTATGGTAAATTAAAATCTTATACCTACGATTCTATCGCTACTCCTTATACTATCGATGAGATCAAAGCTCGTGGCGGTCACTCCATGACTGTTACTATTCAGCCTGATCCAATCAATAATCCTGATTATACTATCGATAGAGATACTGTTGAAGCATTCGACTGGTCAAAAATCACTCGTTATATTATTTCTGAAGAATGGATCTTTGATAAACAACGCAGCCAATTCTTCCCTCGTATTATTGCATTTGCTCCTTTATTTAAGCAAACAGTAAACGGTGTGGAACTTGCTGAGCAAACGCTTTGCTGGATTAATTATGCAGAATTCCGCAAAGTGGCTATCAATGAGGAAATCTTCAATAGAACTAATGATGCCATGCGTTTAACTTATAATGACTTCTTTGAAGATAGGTTGTTTAGCTCTTATATTACTAAAGAATCTAATGAGTTTGATGCTGCTATCCGCGAACTTCCTGAATTTAAAGATGACCCTATGGGTGCTTTATATGAATCAGAACGTATTAAGGATAATTTGTTCAATTGGGAACATGACCTTTGGGAATACTAGTATATAACTAACAATAAAAGCAAAGCCCTTGAGTTTTCAAGGGCTTTGCTTTTTTATATCCGTCCTTATTCGTGTAGATGATAAACTTTCTCGTTTAGTTTTAACATAAAAAAAGCCGCACGATGGCGGCTCAATAAATCATTTAATATATTTAAGAATGAAATATAGTTTCATTTCTTTCCGGACCCACTGAAATAATTCGAATAGGTACATTTACTTGCTTTTCGATATAGGATACATAATCCTTTGCTTCAATAGGCAGGTCATTATATTCACGTATGGAATTTAGTTCTTTCTTCCATCCTTTCAGGCTGGCGTATTCCGGAATGACTTCGGCTCGGAAGGCTAAGTCGCCAAATTCTGCATTGGATCCATCTTTTGAAGTATATGCAGTAGCAATTTTCACTTCATCCAATTCATTCATTACATCAATTTTCATCATGAATAATTCATCCACGCCGTTCAGCATACAAGCATATTCCAGTGCTTTTAAATCCAGCCACCCGGTACGTCTTGGCCTTCCTGTGGTACTACCAAATTCATGACCTTGTTTACGCAAATTTTCGCCGGTAGCATCATTCAGTTCAGTAGGGAAAGGACCTTCGCCTACACGTGTTGCATAAGCTTTGAAGATGCCAAATACCTTTCCGATTTTCTTTGGAGAAATACCTAAGCCGGTACATACCGCTGCAGATATGGTATTGGAGGAGGTAACATACGGATAGGAACCAAAATCAATATCAAGTAAGGTTCCTTGCGCACCTTCTGCCAGTATCGTTTTTCCTTCTTTGAGTGCATTATTGATGTAATATTCGCTATCCACCAATTGCAAGGTTTTAAGGCTTTCTAAGGCTTCCAGCCATGCGCTATCATCTATATGATCAGTACATCCAAATCCTTTTAATATGCATCTATGGCGCTCCATAGCTCTTGCATACATGCTTTTAAAGTCAGGATGAAACAAATCACCTACTCTTAATCCAAAACGACCAATTTTATCTTGATAAGTAGGTCCGATTCCTTTTAAAGTTGAGCCAACTTTTCCGCTGGCATCTTTTTCCTGAATGGCATCTAATAATCTATGTCCGGGTAAAATAAGGTTGGCACGGCGAGATACGAGCAAACGGCTTCGAACTTCTATGCCGGCATCCTCCAATGATTTTATTTCTTTTTGTAAAATAATCGGATCCAATACTACGCTGTTGCCAATTACATTCATCACTCCTTCACGAGTCATACCTGAAGGGATTTGATGCAAAACGTATTTAGTGCCATTCACTATAATGGTATGGCCAGCATTAGGTCCACCTTGGAAACGAGCAATAATATCATATTTGGAACTCAGCAGGTCCACAATTTTCCCTTTTCCTTCATCCCCCCATTGGAGCCCTGCAATTACATCTACTTTCATTTTTAAGTCTTGCTTAATGAACCTTTCATTATTTAAAAATCAATTGTTTCGATTTGTAAATCAAAACATTAAGGTTCGGTTTATATTATATTAAACATTTTTACCGCAGCTTTCACATCGTCCGTCAGGACCGGATTGCGGGTCGCCATGCAAAGTTAAAGCATGTTTTTTGATGTCAAAATGCAAAATTTCGCCCATCATCGTTTGGATTTGTTGGATGCGCGGATCGCAAAATTCAAATACTTTTTGACAGCGATTACAAATTAAATGGTCATGCTGCTTGTAGCCATAGGCTTTTTCATACATGGCCACATTATTTCCAAATTGATGTTTTACCACCAAACCGGCTTCCAATAATAAATCCAAGGTATTATAAACGGTGGCCCTGCTTACATGATAATTTTTGTTTTTCATCTGTAAGTAAAGCATTTCCACATCGAAATGATTGGTAATATTATAGATTTCTTCCAGGATGGCAAAACGCTCCGGCGTTTTCCTTTGCTTTTTTTCCTCTAAATATTCTCTAAATGTTTCTTTAACCTGTGTGTACACTTCAAGTGCTATTAGAAAGCAAAGTTAGTTATTTAATAGGAATAGGACAAGGACTAAGATATAAGGTTATTTTTCTTAAAATTAGTATTTTAGTTTCTGTTTTTCCATGATTTATAAGTCTTTAATTATCTATATATTAGACATCTAAGATATCCCAACAAAGTAATCCGCCATACATTTTATACCGAAAATACTCAACTTCAATTGTTGAAATGTTCTTGAAGGTTCTTTTTATAAAAAATAAAATCGCAAATTGCAATAGATAATCTCAAAAATCATCATTAGTGAAGATACTTTTATGAAAATAGCACTTGTAATCTTATTAACAATATTTTCATTTTTTGATGGATTTTCACAATGGAAAAAAGTTTATGATAGTAATAGTACCTATACAACATTATTTACTGATGGTAATAATGTAATTGCGAGAAATAATAATGGTGTTATGTTTACTCGAGATAGTGGTAAATCTTGGATTCAAGTTGATACATCTATAGCTATGAAAATGGCAATAGATTTTGTACGTAAGGATTCTGCAATTTTTGCTACTAGTCTCTCTCTAGGCAATCACGTAGGGGGAGTTTATTTTTCAATTGATAGTGGCTTAACATGGAAAAGAAGTTCTAGTTGGCCATTTACTAGTAATCCGTCTAAAATTGCTATTAGTGGAAATAATATTTTGGTAATTACTGACTTGGATAGAATTGTAATATCAAAGGATAATGGTATATCATGGGACACTTCAAATACAGGTTTGCCTTCATATAAATATGGTACCCCTCCTTATTATCAAACTAGAATATTAAGAGGATTCATTTTTAATAAAGGAAATGTGTATGTTTTTTCAAATAACGATGAATATGTTTCATTTAACAATGGTGTAAGTTGGCATTTAAAAAAGGATTCATGTCCTTTTGGCTCAGGTAATGGCATTTCTATTGGTGATTCCATATTTGCAGGAGGATATAATCAAGGTGCACACATTTATATTTCCCCTGATAGTGGCTTAACATGGAATATAAATTTTAGTCCTAATGTTTTAGCAGATGGGATAGGAACTATTGGTAGACTCGGGGAGTTCTTATTTGCTGCAATTAACAATGAAGGAGTAGTATTTTCAAAAGACCAGGGTCAAAATTGGATATTTATTAATGCTGGACTTTCACAAGAAGGTGCTGCAAACTTGACATTTGTACACAATGATATATATTGTTCAAATAATATAGGACAAATATTTAAACGTTCTTTGACTGATGCAACCGGAATAAATTATGTTTACAATAATTCATTTGAACTTATACATTTGAAAGTATATCCTAACCCCATGAAGTTCTCATCTACATTTGAATTTGGTAGGGTGTTAAACAATGGAATACTTAGAATTTATGATCTAAATGGTAAACAAATAGAGACCATTTCTAATATAAATTCTCAGTCCTTGTTGTTAAAAAGAAATAATTTAGTGAATGGCCAATATTTTTATGAATTGGAAGAAAAGCAGAAAAAATTAGCTTGCGGAAAATTAATTGTAAACTAAAATTTTAATCCAGCGTCTGCACGTTATTTACATCAATGAAATCAACGGTATAAAAAAACTTTTACTACCAAATTTTCACCGTTTTTATTGAAATCAATTCGTAATTAATGGCAACTTTTCTTCCACCTGAAAGCGATTGACGGAATCCATTCCCGGAAGTTTCTTTATTTTCTTGATCAGTTCATCCAAGTGCAAAGTATCATAAATAAACAAAATAATTGAACCTTCAAATGCTCCTGCATTGGAATAAATGGTTAATGATTGCATGTTTACTTGTAGTTCCTTGGAAATAATATCTGTAATTTTACTAACGATCCCCATGCTATCTATTCCGGTCATTTTAATGCCTACCGGGAACGTTTTAAATTCAGAAATTTGATTACTGGCCCATTTGGCACGAATAATTCTATATCCGTAGTTGGACATCAGGCGCATGCCATTCGGACAATTGGTGCGATGTATTTTAATGCCATCCCCAATGGTAATAAATCCAAAAATATCGTCCCCCGGAATGGCATTGCAGCAACGCGCAAATGAATAATCTAAATCTAGGTTTTCCCCAACTATTACCAAGTCAGGTTTATTCTGAATTATATTACCGCTGGGTACCTTTCCATTATTGGATTTGGTATTTGTTTTAGCGTGAAGTTTTTCGGCCGTTTCAAAGAAATTAAGTGCATTGTTCAAGGCAGATTTATCTAATTTCCCAACGCCGATATTATAATATAAATCCGAGGAACCGGGAAGCTTAAAATAATTTACTACCCTGTTTACATTCTCATTATTCCATGGCAAACTCGCTGCGCGAAATTTGCGAATTAATATTTCCTTACCATCTAAGGAAATTTTTCTTCTTTCTTCTTTTAAAGTCGTTTTAATTTTGCTTTTTGCCTTCGCCGTTACTACATAATTCAACCAGTCTTCGGTTGGATTTTGTTTCTTGGAGGTAATAATTTCTATTTGGTCTCCATTCTTCAGTTTATAGCTGAGTGGAACTAATTTATGGTTTACTTTAGCACCTAAGCATTGCACCCCAACCTGGGTATGAATCTCAAAAGCAAAATCTAAAGCAGTTGCATTGGCCGGCAAAGTATATAAGTCGCCTTTTGGAGTAAAAACATATACTTCATCCGAAAAGAAATTAAGTTTAAAATCATCTAAGAAATCAATGGCATTGCTTTCAGGATTTTCTAAACTCTCTCTAATTTTCACAATCCAATCTTCCGTGTTTTTATCAGATACGGAAGCCGCTCCATCCTTGTATTTCCAATGAGCGGCGTAGCCGCGTTCGGCAATTTCATCCATGCGCAAACTTCGTATTTGCACCTCCACCCAGCGACCAAGGGGGCCCATTACGGTAGTATGTAAGGATTCATATCCATTGGATTTAGGTACGGAAATCCAATCGCGCAAGCGCTCCGGATTGGGGGTATAATGATCCGTAACGATGGAATAAACTTTCCAACAATCTGATTTTTCCACCTCTATACCCGTATCAATTATAATTCTGATGGCAAACAAATCATACACCTCCTCAAAAGGGATGTTTTGTTTTTTCATTTTATTATAAATAGAATAAATTGATTTAGGCCTGCCTTTAATATCGTAAATCACGCCTTGTCCATCCAATGTTTCCTCTATTGGAAACATAAAACGGCGTATGTATTTATTTCTTTGTTGTTTTGTTTCTTGAAGTTTGGTGGCTATTTCCTTATAGATGGCAGGCTCGGTAAATTTTAAACTTAAATCTTCTAATTCACTCTTTATGCTATAAAGCCCTAGTCGATGGGCCAATGGTGCAAAAAGAACCATTGTTTCAGAAGCAATTTTAAGTTGGGCAGTACGGGTCATACTATCCAAAGTACGCATATTATGGAGCCGATCTGCCAGCTTTATCAGGATTACCCGTACATCCTCGGCCAGGGTCAGCAGAATTTTACGAAAATTTTCGGCCTGCATGCTTTTCGTTTTGCCTTCTACCCCTGAAATTTTGGTAAGGCCATCAATGATGTTTGCAACTTTAGGCCCGAAATGACCTTCAATATCTTCTAATGATACATCTGTATCTTCTACAATATCATGTAAAAGTGCACAAATGATGGAAGTGGTGTCCAAACCAATGTCCCTTGCGCATATAGTGGCCACCGATAAGGGATGAAAAATATAGAGCTCCCCGGATTTACGGCGCATATTACTATGGGCCTCCAAAGCCATATTAAATGCTTGCCTTATAAGGCTTTTGTCTCCCTTTTCCATGTTAGGACGACAAGCCTTTAATAAATTACGATATTCTTTTATTAATAATTTTTTTTCGCTTTCCGCATCCATGCTTTGCATATGGCTAATATACGCAAAAATAATGTAATTTGAATATTTTTACGATTTTAATAAATTCAATCCAATGAAATTTTGAACAGACTTATGCACATTTTTCTAGTCTTATATAGGGGTTTGGTGGTTTTAATTTAGGTGTATGTGTTTGATAATTGTAAATACGAATGAAGTGCCTTCATTTAATTTAGAATGTACTTCAATTTTCCCCCCATGTTCTTCAATAATTTTTTTAACAATGGCCAAGCCTATCCCGGTACTATCAATCGTATCCCTTGATTGTAAAGTTTGAAAAATTGCGAAAATTCTGTCATGGTGTTCTTCCGCTATTCCGGGTCCATTATCACTGATTGTAAATTCGAAATCATGGGCATGCTCTATACATGTAATCTTTACTTCGCCCTGTGGTTTATTGTTATATTTAATAGCATTACTTATAATATTAGAGAAAACTTGTTGCAATTGCGTTTTATCAAATTTTATTTGTGGCAAATGATTGGAATAAAAAATGTGGAAATTTTTAGGCGGGTTTAATAAAAATATCACATCATTAATAAGTTCACTTACGGACACTATGCTAATATCATGATTTTCTCTATTGATTTTTGAATATTCTAAAATACCGTTAATTAAATTTTCCATGCGTTGCACCCTTTGTTGCATCATGGCCAAGTTGTCTTTGGTCTCTTCTTTGATGTTCCCATTCAAATCCTCTTCTATCCATTGCGATAAATGACCTATAGCACGCAAAGGCGCTTTTAAATCATGTGAAACGACATAGGCAAAACGATCTAATTCCTGATTTGTTTTCTCCAAGGATTGAGCGTATTCATTCATTTTTTCATTTGATTTCTTGGCGGATTCTAATATCATATTCTTGGAACTTTCCATCCCGCTGCAATGCACAACAGTGACAAGAACACTAAGTAAAATTAAGGTAAATTCATCCCATTCACTAGAGCCATGAAATTTCCCCTGATAGGCATCATAAGTATATCCATGCAAAGTAAGGTAGGTCATTGAGGCCGCATGTATAAATGCGGCTAACAGGAAAATCCATCCGGCTTTTTTGCCTAATAAAAAAAAGGTAGAAAGCGCAAGTACCCCCAAAAAATAATTGGATGGAGAAAAAATTCCGCCTGCATGATAATTTATAACATGAATACAGATTAATCCTGCCGATAATATAATGCCATATGACCAATAAGGTTGTTCAGCATTTCTGATATACAAAAGATTAAATAAACTTACGATACATAATCCTATTAAGGCGTAAGGTGTTATTCCGGTATCGCTAAATAATATAGCAGATTGTATGCAAAAGAATAAGCCAACACAAAATGAGATGATTGAAATATAGAAAAACACTATAAATCTTTGACGTTCAATATAGTTTTCCTGGGGTATTTTTTGATAATAAGGAAATAACGACAGAATGTAGTTCATAGATTGCTTGTTTGTTGCAAAATTATAATTATAAAAACCGTTTTTTTTACCAACTGGGTTAGCAAAATACACATGTAAGGTTTAGGGCAATTTGTAATTATTTTAAAATGAGGCTGTGGTGTAAAAAGAGATGCCGAAATTTGATTTTGAGGACAATTGTTTCCTTAAGGTTCATTGTCCTTGGTTTTGTCAGGTTTCATTCAGCGTTATAACCTACCGGA
>CAIKRV010000002.1 GCA_903829945.1 uncultured bacterium
AAATATTTTTTTATACTTTCTAATTAGATTCATAATTATATAAGCAAGCGGCGTACTTTAGTTAAACGCTATATTGAGGCTCAAAGTTACATGAAAAAAGGTAGCGAATCAATATCCTTAGGGAACAGGATCATGACCATGTCCGCCCCACGGATTGCAAGACAATATTCTTTTGATAGCTAAATAAGAGCCCTTAAATAAGCCATATTTTTGCAAGGCTTCCATGCTATATTCAGAACAAGTTGGGGTGTACCTGCAAGCATTAGGGATATATGGAGAAATAGCGTTTTTATAAATCCGAATCAGTATTAATGGGATGAATATTGCTATGATGCGAAGCAATTTTCTTAACGGATTCAAGGAGTTTGTTTGTGGCATGATAAATTTGTTGGTACTCCACTTTTTCTTTAGCAATATATGAAATAGACAACAAACCACTTAGATTTTGTTGCGCTAATTGACGGTATAAATCATTTTTTTGGAGCCTAAAACTTTCACGCATCATTCTTCGAATGCGATTACGGTCGTGGGCACGCTTAAAAAGTCTTTTAGAAACCGGGAAAACTACTTGAACCGGACCAATAGATTTGGAATCGGTAAAAAGCCAGAAAGCTTTTAAAGGAAATTGAAAAAATTGAACGGATTGTTTACTGAGGAAGAGTTCATCCAACAGTTTTTTACTGCAAAGCCTTTCCTCTTTACGGAAAGTAAAGCGGAAAGGCTTCTCCATAAAGCTATTAGCGTTTATGTAGTTTATTGCTGGAAACAGTCAGTCTTTTTCTGCCTTTGGCTCTGCGTTTTGCAATTACACCACGGCCGGCAACTGATGCCATGCGTTCACGGAAACCGTGTTTATTTCTTCTTTTTCTATTTGATGGCTGGAACGTACGTTTCATCTTTATACGGAATTAAGGGCGCAAAGATACATGATTATTTGCAAAAAATTAGGTGCGGTGTCGAGTTTTTTTTAAAAGGATTCAATTTATTGAATAACAACAATATAAATGTTTTAACGAATAATTTTAATTTCTTTTTTGCCATTTTGATCTATGTATCCTCTATTCATGGCATTGGTCGTAAAATCCATCACAAACTGACCATTTTTATTGAGAACAATTAAACCGCCTTCACCGCCTAAAGCTTTTACTTTAGCTAAAGCTTCTGCTGCGGCCTTTTGCAAGCTATATCCTTTATAAACAATCATATTAGTGATATCACGAGCGACTCCTAATCTAATAAAGTATTCTCCGGTTCCGGTACAAGAAACTGCACAACTGGTATTATCGGCATAAGTACCTGCTCCAATAATTGGAGAATCGCCTACCCTGCCAGGTTTTTTATAAGTAACTCCACCAGTGGATGTTCCGGCTGCAATATTTCCATATTTATCTAAGGCTACGACGCCGCAAGTACCCCATTTATTGGTTTCTGGTAAAAAATTCTGTCCGCTTTTTCTGATTTGATTTTCCTTGTCCTTTAATGACTTCCATTCATTCATGGCGCCCGGTGTATAAAAGTAGGAATTATCTACCATTTCAAGTCCATGTGCCTTTGCAAAATCTTCTGCCCCACGAGCGACCAACATTACATGGGTACTCTTTTCCATCACTGCTCTGGCGGCAGTTATCGGATTTTTAATGGTCATTACCGCTGCCACTGATCCGGCCTTTAAATCCTTACCTTGCATAATTGAAGCATCTAACTCCACCTTACCGTCACTATTAAATATAGCACCTTTCCCTGCATCAAAAATTCCTGCATTTTCCATGACATTAATAGCCGCTTCCACAGCGTCAGTACTGGTACCACCATTTACCATCACTTTATGGCCCAGCTCCAACGCTTCGTTTAATTTATCTTCAACTGGTTTTCTTGTTTCAGGCTTACTATGACTTAAATCCATATTGCCCGCGCCTGCATGAATAACAATAACTATAGGGTTATCCGCTGGTTTTGAACTATTAAAAGAAGTAATTATTAAAAAGACCGGCAATGATAAGCCCCAGAAATATTTTTTCATTCCTTTCATTAATATAATGGCGAAAATTAAGCATTATATTGAATTTATGGTAGCTAAATAAAATATAATTAGCTATTATAAAGCATGTTAACAACAAAGATTTTGCATGTATAATCAATAAATGAAGTGAATAAGCTAAAGTATTTATCGAGCTTAAAAAAAATCTAAAAGGCAAAACAAAAATCCAAAATATTTATGTACCTTTGCGGTTCAATTTTTTTGAAACATGTCACGCGTTTGTCAATTATCAGGTAAAAGAGCAATCACTGGTCACAGTGTATCTCACTCGAACATTAAGACCAATAGATGGTTTCAGCCAAATCTTCAGGAGAAGCGTTTCTTTATTCCTGAGATGAATAAATGGGTGAAACTTAAGGTCTCCACTAGTGCTATGCGCACTATTAATAAAAAAGGTCTCTTGAATTATATTCGAGAAGTAGAAAAAGAAAAAGGTATTAAAATACTCTAAATCATGGCAAAAAAAGGTAGCAGAGTACAGGTAATTCTGGAATGTACAGAACATAAAGAAAGTGGTCAACCGGGAACATCTCGTTATATTACCACTAAAAATAAGAAAAATACTACTGAGCGTTTAGAGCTTAAAAAGTATAATCCTATTTTAAGAAAAATGACCGTTCACAAAGAAATAAAGTAATACAATGGCAAAAAAGGTAGTTGCAGGTTTACGTAAAGCAAAAGATCAAGTTAAACTTATCCGTGCAGTAAAATCATCTAAAACAGGTGCTTATACTTTCCAAGAACAAATGGTGCCAAAGGATCAGATTAATGATGTCTTGAAAAAGAAAGCCTAAGAGGCTTCTCTCCTGAAAGAATAATGAAAGCTTCTCTATTTCAGGGAGGCTTTTTCTTTTTAAATTATAATGACTAACATGCATTTACTCTTTCATCCAAATTATTCATTTAGAAATAGATATCATTAAAATTTACAAATGGGATTTTTCGATATTTTCAAAAAAAATAAAGCTGAAGCAAGCCCTTCTGTGGAAGAAAAGGAAAAAGCATCTGATTTGGCTGCTTTGGATCAAGGGCTTGAAAAAACCAAAACCAGTTTCTTTGGAAAAATAAGTAAGGCATTGGTAGGCCGTTCTACGGTGGATGCTGACTTCTTGGATGATTTGGAAGAGGCATTGGTAGCAGCAGATGTTGGAGTTAGTACCACTGTAAAAATTATTAAAAGATTAGAAGATCGTGCTGCCCGAGATAAATACATCAACACCTCTGAACTAAATCGGATTTTAAGAGAGGAAATCATAGCGCTCTTAGATGAACAAAACACCACTCAAACCACCAATTTCAAATATCCAAGTGATGGAAATCCATATGTTATAATGGTAGTGGGTGTAAATGGCGTTGGCAAAACGACCACCATTGGAAAATTAGCCTATCAAATTAAAAATCGTGGCAGCTCCGTTATTTTAGGTGCCGCTGATACCTTTCGTGCTGCAGCCGTAGACCAATTAATCATTTGGTCGGAGCGTGTAGATGTCCCTATCGTTTCAAGAGGAATGAATGCGGACCCTGCTTCAGTGGCCTTTGATACCATTCAATCAGCAAAAGCTAAAGGAATGGATGTGGCCATTATTGATACCGCTGGAAGACTACACAATAAAGTAGGACTCATGAATGAGCTTACTAAAATTAAAAATGTAATGAAAAAGGTAGTTCCTGATGCTCCACATGAAGTACTTTTAGTTTTAGATGCTTCTACGGGTCAAAATGCAATAGAACAAGCCAAGCAATTTATTGCAGCAACAGATGTTAATGCTATTGCCCTCACTAAATTGGATGGTACGGCAAAAGGCGGTGTAGTTATTAGTATTGCCGATCAATTCCGTATTCCGGTAAAATATATAGGCGTAGGTGAAAAAATTGAAGACCTTCGTCCTTTTGATAAAGTAGATTTTATCAATTCACTTTTTAAAGACTGATATGCGTACAAGACCGACCTCACATCCTCGTGTTAATGTCATTACCCTAGGGTGTTCTAAAAATATTTTTGATTCTGAGCGCCTCATGGGTCAATTACAATCGAACAATATAGAGGTGGTTCATGAAGAAAAAGGTCAGAAAAAAGACACAATAGTGATTAATACTTGTGGTTTTATTGACAAAGCAAAGCAAGAATCTATTGACACCATTTTGCAATGGGCAGAAGCCAAAGAAAAAGGTAAAATCGATAAACTGGTAGTGATGGGCTGCCTTTCTGAACGCTATAGAGATGATTTGCGCAATGAAATTCCACAAGTAGATGCCTTTTTCGGTACGCGTGAACTCCCTGAGGTTTTAGCTGCTTTAGGAGCAAACTATAAGCATGAACTATTAGGCGAAAGACAACTTACTACCCCAATACATTATTCTTATTTTAAAATTGCGGAAGGTTGTAATCGACCTTGTTCCTTTTGTGCTATTCCGCTGATGCGTGGAGCACATACTTCTACCCCCATGGAAGAATTAATCATGCAAGCTAAAAATTTAGCTGCTCATGGAACCAAGGAACTTATTTTAATTGCACAAGAACTTACTTATTACGGTATAGATATATACGGGGAACGTAAACTTGATGATTTACTTAGAAAATTATCTGATGTAAACGGCATTGATTGGATAAGATTACAATATGCCTACCCATCTCAATTTCCACTGGAAATTTTAAACGTGATAAAAGAACGTGAAAATATTTGTAATTATTTAGATATGCCTTTGCAACATATCAGTGATTCCGTTTTAAAATCCATGCGCCGTGGGATAAGCAGTAGAAAAACCTACGAATTGGTGGAAACAATTAAATCAAAAGTGCCTGACCTGGCACTTAGAACTACTTTATTGGTCGGCCATCCGGGAGAAACAGAAAAAGATTTTGATTTATTGGTACAATTTGTAAAAGATGCCAAATTTGACCGCTTAGGAGTGTTTACCTATTCTCATGAAGAAAATACTCATGCCGGAACTTTGATCGATGATGTTCCGGAAGAAGTAAAAAATGAACGTTCTGAAATAATCATGGAAGTACAAAGAGAGATATCCATGGAGAAAAATGCACAAAAAATTGGCAAAACCTTCAAAGTAATGATTGATCGACATGAAGGAAATAATTGGATTGGCAGAACGGAATTTGATTCCCCTGAGGTTGATAATGAAGTTCTTATAGATAGTACGGCATCCTATGCAAGAATTGGCGACTTTAGTCAGGTTAAAATAACTGACGCCATGGAATATGATTTATTCGGCGAAATAGTACGATAAGTTCCTATTTCATAAAGAAACTAGAAATAATAATGAACTTATGATAATTTTGTATTCATGCAAATTCAGAATATTCCTTTAATCGATACCGGTCAAATGCATGCGGCAGCCAATGATTATCTTTCGCATCCAAGCCTACTCAGTGAGTATATAAATTATTTGCCGGACTTAAAAGGACTGGAACAAGCAATCATTGCACGTCAAAAATACCCTATTAATCGTTCCCTTTTGGTGGAACGATTGAATGCACAATACCAGGAACTAAATGCTAATTTTTTTAATGAAAACAGCAATAATGCTACCAAGCAAAATATTGCATTATTCTCACAAGAAAATAGCTTTTGCATCACCACAGGACATCAGCTTAATATTTTTACGGGACCATTATATTTTATTTATAAAATTTGTTCTGCCATTAGCTATGCCAAATCACTAAAAAATCTTTTTCCTGAAAAGAACTTTATTCCTGTGTATTGGATGGCAAGTGAAGACCATGATTTTGATGAAATTAATCATTTTCATTTATTCGGAAAAACATTAAAATGGGATATTAAACCTTCCGGGGCAGTAGGCAAAATATCCTTACAAAATCCGGATAATGCGGATAAAATTCAGGAAATAATTCAACAATTATCAGAGTTAATTTCCAGACAAACGGAAGGCCAATATTTATTAGACATTTTCAGGAAAGGATATACCCAAAATGAAAACTTGGCACAAGCTACGCGATATATTGTCCACGAACTATTTAAAAATGACGGACTGGTCATTATTGATGCCGACGATGCTTCCTTTAAAAAGCAATTAATCCCGATCCTAAAACAAGATATTTTCGAAAAGAAATTTCATCCGCTCATTGAAGAAAGTAAAAAACAATTAGAGTTAAAATATAATTCTGTACCCGTAAATCCACGAACTATAAATGTCTTTTATTTAGGTAAAGATTTTCGTGTAAGAATTACAGAAAATGAATCAGGATATCAAGCGGAAAATATAAAAAATTGGACTGCCGAAGAATTGCTTTTAGAAATAAATAATACACCGGAAAATTTTAGTCCGAATGTTGTTATTCGACCAATGTACCAAGAATTAATTTTACCTAACCTTGCCTATATTGGAGGCACCAATGAAATTACTTATTGGTTGGAATTAAAATCAGCATTTGAAGCGGGATCCGTCTTTTTCCCACAACTTATTATTCGTGACTCAGCATTATGGATTGGGAAAAAGTTTGCAAAGGATATGGAGCTTTTTAAATTAGAGGTCAAAGATTTTTTTCGCAATAAAAATGAAATTAAGCAAGCATTTTATAATGCTAATGATTTAAAATCGCCTATTGAGGATGATTTAGAAAAATTTGCAATTACCTATGAAGAATTAAAATTACAAGCCCAAAAGCTTAGCTCGGATATTGCTTCACAATTGGTAAAAATGAGCAATGAGCATTTAAAAGATATTAAAAATATAGGTAAAGAAATACGAAAAAAGAAAGAAGAAGAGAATGAAAAAAGCTTAGTGAAAATTGACAAAATATTTTATTTAATTTTCCCTGAAAATAACTTTCAAGAAAGATATGATAATTTCATTCCTTATTACCTCCAATATGGCGAAGAATTTTTTAACATTATAAAGGATTATTTTAATCCATTGAAGGCAGAATTAAAAATATTTTTAGATAAATAATTCCGAAAAAACATGTCCAATTTACCAACCTTACCCAAACGTGCCAGATATGTAGGCATTGCATTTATTATTCTCGGGATACTCTTTTTGGGGCAATCGATCAGTTTTATGCGGGCACGACATGATAATGTACCTTATTTAATGGCAGGATTATCTATCATTCTTATGTTATCGGGATTATTTAGAATTTGGCGTGCTGCCAAATAATTCTACTTTTTATAAGCTTGCTTTGCCTCGAATTCTATAAAATATAGAAATGGCAAATCCAATAATCATAATAATTGCACCTAGCCATAGTAAATTTATAAATGGAAATATGGTTGCTTTCATGGCTATAAATAATGGTTCCGGCCTATTCCCTTTTTCAACAATAAATTCACTTATTTTAGTGGTAGGATCAATGCCACGGTAAATAAATGCTAAGCCTAATTCATGAATTTCAGCCGGGCCAATCGGTTCGAATGAATTGCCAACAAAATCAAAGGAAGGTTCAGCAGAATAGGTATTGGGATCATCATTTAATTTTACAATTAATTTAGCCGTTACTCTATTTCTGTTTCCGGTGGATAAGTCATTTTTCAGAATAATATTTTCCAAGGTAATATGAATGCTATCCATATTTACTGTTTGCCCCTTGGCTAATTTCTTAATTTCAAAAGTATCATACACCACCTTATATGCTCTATCATTAGGATTGGCTGCACCGGTGATGTGCGTAAAAATATCTTCCGTTAGATAATGGCGGGTTGAAGGTGACGTAGAAGACATCTGCCCTCTGGCTTTATCCATCACCAGGTATGGATAAAGGTTAAATTCCTCTTCTACCCTTTTCTCCTTTTGATTTATTTTCTTATAATTTACTTTATAATAAACATGCCCTTTGTCAGTGGAATCGCCCAAATATTCAACCCTATAATCTGCCATCTGTACAGGGAAATGTTTATACAAAACTTTGTTTTCCATTTGCTCCTTAGGATTCATCATATCCAATGCGGAAAGATGTTCAGTATTCATGGAAATGTTTTGCTTTTTGCCATTGGCGATAAGCGCACCTAATAATATAAAACCAATGCCAATATGTGAAATTGCAGCACCTGCCGCAGGTAACCTCCGCTTTTTAATAAAATTGAGCATAATATCTGCATTTCCAATTATAGCAAATACACTTGCCACGAGCAAAATAGTTAATCTGTAATCCGAAAGCTTCAATAACCATGCAGCGGCTATGCCAAGTGGTAAAGAAATAATTAATGCTACCAGTACTTTTTTTCCAAACTCTTTGCCGGAGGTATGTTTATATTTAAAATATTGCACAAAGCCTGTCAGGAATGCAATAATAATTGAAAAAGGAATTTGTAGTAAATGATAAGTAGCTATAGGATCAGTAGGCTTGGATAAATTGGTTTTAAGACCCGTATGAAAAAGAGTATTGATAAAGCCTGAAATTTTATTAATAACAGGAATAGAAGTAAGTACAATAATGTGCAAGGCAGATAATGATAAAACCAATGCCCCGATAAACATCCAAAATTCGCGACTATAAATTTCATCCTCCACAGTTGTTTTTGGAATTGCTTTCCATCTAAAGATTAAAGCAAATAATGCTAAAGCTACGAAAGCCAGCATAAAAATCAATAATTGCCCTGATAAACCTAAATCAGTAAAGGAATGAACGGAAGAATCTCCAAGGATACCACTTCGGGTTAAGAAGGTAGAATATAATATTAATAAGAATCCAAGCGTAACCAAAATATAAGCTGCACTTAATGCTGATTTTCTACTTTGAAAAATTAGCATGCAATGCAATCCTGCAATCATAACCATCCAAGGAACCAAGGAGGCGTTTTCAACCGGATCCCATGCCCAGAAACCACCAAAGCTTAATGCTTCATAGGCCCAAGCACCCCCCATTAAAATACCGGTACCTAAAACCATTCCATTAAATAATGCCCAAGGTAAGGCAGGTTTTACCCAATCTCCATAGGCTTTTTTATAAATGCCGGCCATGGCAAAAGCGAAAGGCACAATAGTAGAAGCAAATCCTAAAAATAAAACAGGAGGATGGATAACCATCCAATAATTTTGAAGAAGTACATTAAGACCTCTACCATCGCGATTGAGAAGCGCTGCCGTATAGTCAGGCTTATCAAACAAAGGTAGGTCAGGAAATGCCTGACGGAGTAAAATAAATGGATTAGAACCAAGTTTTAAGGGCAAATGCACCAAATGGCCGAATATAGAGAGGTCTGTAATTCCCAATAACATGGAAGAAAGCATGACCTGTGCAAAGCAAATTACTGTCAATACCGGACCTTCCCACTTTTTTGCATTAAAAATAAGTACGGCACCAATAATAAAATTCCAGAAAGTCCACAATAAAAAGCTCCCTTCTTGCCCTTCCCAAAAACAAGCAATCATGTATTGGGGGGCCAAATCCTTGCTAGAATGTTCCCAAACATAATTATACTGAAATTGATGAGTATATATCAGGTAAAATAAGGTAATAAATATCCCCAATATGGATGCACCATGAATACCGAAAGCAATTCGTCCCAGTTTTTTCCAGCTATCATTTTCCTTACGGCTGTAAATTCCGTAAGCAATCATAGCCAAAATAGCAGTACCAAAAGAGAGTACCACAAATAAATAGCCCCAGTTGCCCGGCACTAAATTTTCCCCGATATAATTAATTTGTTTATCCATGGTATAAAACAGCTATTACCAATTACATGGCATTTTGCAGTTTGGATTTATCATTGCTATATTTGGAAGGACATTTCATTAAAATATCGGAGGCCATAAAATTCTCACCTTGCATTTCGCCAACGACCACAATTTTTTCAGAATGTTCAAATTCAGCAGGCTTAGCCTTAGTGCATATAACCTTTTTTTCAATATTGGTAGAATCTTTGAGATAAAATGAAAATGAATTTGCATCCTTTTTAGGATCATAATCTACCCCTCTGTCCCTATCCCATTTGCCAATAATATGATACTTATGTCCTGGATTATTCATAGCTTCTCCAAAACTTACATATTGGCTGGTATTGCCAATAGCAGAAATTATCACAATCACCGAGATTGCAATTACAACGAGTCCTATTATATACGATCTTTTCATAGTTATAATTCTTTATTTTAATTTCCTGTTGGAACAATTTCATTAGTTTCCACCATCAACATAACGGTTTTTTTGGGTGCCCTGGGTCTATGCATCACTCCTTTTGAAATGGTAGTACCCTGACCAGGATTTAATTCAATTGTTTTATCTTCCAGATCAATGAGTAATTGCCCTTCTAATACAAAGAAAAACTCATCATCATTGTCGTGCTTATGCCAATGAAACTCCCCTTCTACTATTCCTACGCGCACCAAGCTGTTATTAACTTCAGATAAAGTTTGATTATACCATTTTTCCCGGTTAGCAGCAATAATGCCGGGTAAGTCTATTACTTCGTGATGAGGATATTTTACATCCAAATGAATATTATATTTTGTGGGTTCGCTCATGGGTAATGTCTTATTCCTCGTCCTTAATTAATTTTTCCAGTTTTTTAACTTTTCTATCCGTTAAAAAAACAAATAACAATAATCCGATCATGACAATACTCATGATCACAATGACCACATAAATCATTCCATCTTGTCTGAATTTTTCAGCCATTTCCGGCTCTTGTGCTTGAGCATTAAAGCTCAAAACAATGCCCAAAAAAACCAGAGAAAATTTAGCAATATTTTTAATGGTACTTTTATAATTTTTCATATCAATTTTCATTTTCATGAACAATATTTTCAATTTTTCTTAATCTTACCCGAATGCTTGCAATCCATACACCAAGCATGACCCATCCCATAACGGCGGGATAAAACACCAAGCGCATTGCACTATCCAAATCGTATTTACTAAATGCCGGGTTACCCCCATTACCGGGATGTAAAGAATCAGTCATCCTAGGTAAAATAAACAATAATGGAATTATGGAAGCGCATGCAAAAATATTATAGACTGCAGAAACCTTTGCTCTTTGCTTTTCATCGGTAATGGAACCGCGTAATATTAGATACGCCAAATATTCCAACATTACCACAGCAGCCCCATTAAGTTTTGGATCTGAAAACACCCACCAGGCGCCCCACGTAAATCGAGCCCAAATAGAACCTGTAATCAAACCGCAAATACCAAAAACAATTCCGGTATTAATATATTCTACCGAACGAATATCATTTATTTCATCTTCCTTGTATAAATACATAATGGCATTTACTACGGAAGTACCAAATAAAGCAATCATGCAAAACCACATGGGTACATGAAAATATAAATTCCTAATCGTTTCGTGTAAGATTACTAAACGAGGAACCGGGAAAAGTAATCCGGCTATAACTGTATATATCAAAAATATACTACAAAGATATTTCCACCAATTCTTAGACAAAGCTTAAGTTATTAATCCCTCCAAAGGTACGGAAAGAGCATATATGAAACAATGATTACTATCATGTTAATTGCCATCAAGGCCATAATATCCTTGGAGGCCACACTTATATCAAACCCATCTGCAGCTCTTTTGGATAGTTTTATTAAAAATAACAATTGCGGTAAAATAACAGGGAAACTTAAAATTGTCATCAAGGTAGCGCCACCACTACCCTTTGCTGCAATTCCCGAAATCATAGTAAAATTGGCAGCAAAACCTAAACTCCCCATCACTAAAATTAAAAAGAAGAAGCCAATATTTCCAATAACATTGCCAAAAATTACAGCGAATCCAAAATAGGTAATAAACGAAAGGATAAGGAGCAATAAGAAATTATAAAATAATTTTGAAAGGATAATATCTTCAGCACTACTTAAAGTATAGTAATACAATAATCTACCCTTACTTTCCTGTAAAAAACTTTTCGCAACAGCATTGACCGAAGCAAATAAAATAACCATCCAAAATAAAGTAATCCATATATCCGGACGTAGCTTTTGGAAGCTCATTTGGATAACAAAAAGCGTAGAAAAAACATACAATAAAATACCATTGAAGGCATATTTTTGCCTCCATTCAATGAGAATATCCTTGCGAACTAACTGATAAATAAGGGATAAATTCATGCTTACAAAGGTATTATGGGGAATGGGGTTAAAAACTGCAGTTTGTTAGTATTAGGATCTTTTTCACTTACTTCATATTCACAAATTGCAAAGGAAGACCTAGGTCTTGCCCACGTAACATTGATATAACTGCTTGTAAATCATCTAATTTTTTGCCAGTCACGCGGACTTGATCGTCCATAATGGCTACTTCAACTTTAAGCTTTTGATCCTTAATTAATTTAACCACTTTTTTCGCAGTTTCCTTATCTAAACCTTCCTTTACCTTAATGTCTTTTTTCACCATGCTGCCGGCTGAATACTCATCTTTTCCAAAATCAAGGCTTTTTGGATCAATACCTTGCTTTGATAATCTGGTCATGATCACATCTCCAATGGATTTGATACGCATACTATTTTCTGTTACAATATGAATATCATTTGATTTTTTATCCAGGTCAATTTCTGTTTTAGAATCCCTAAAGTCAAAACGATTGAGAATTTCTTTTTTTGCGGTATTAATTGCATTGTCAAGGGTTTGACCATCTACTTTACTTACTATATCAAATGAAGCCATGTTGTGGAATATTTAATTCGAAACAAAGATAGGATTTTAGCATTGATTATTGATTTTAAGTACCGTTAAGGCTATAGGGCAAAATTAAATTTAAAGTCAATTAGAGTATTGATAGTTAAGCTTATGAAACAGTTAAACCTTATCTTCGCAAAAAAATGTGCAAATGGAACAAAAAAACTGGCATCAGAAGCATAAAGAAAAAATGAGTTTCGGGGATAAAATAGCCGATAGTGTTGCTAATGGCATGGGCTCTTGGACTTTTATTATTTGGCAAACGATTATTGTGGTTATATGGATGGGCCTCAATGTAGTGGGATTTATAAGGCATTGGGATGTTTATCCATTTATTTTATTAAATCTGATATTTTCTACCCAAGCAGCGTATGCGGCACCCATAATAATGATGGCACAGAATAGACAAAATCAAAGAGACCGAGAACAAGCCCAACACGATTATGATACCAATTTGGAAGCTAAACGTGAAATTGAAGAATTACAAAAACAGCTGAGTAAAATTGAATTAGATAAGTTAGATCGAATTATTAGCTTGCTCGAAAAGTCTGGAAAATAAGATTATTACTGTTATACAAAAGGCAAATACAATTTTACTAAATTTTTGATTTTCCTCTTAGCAAATCATTTTAATTTTCTTTCGGTTTTAGTCCATTTAATAGCAGGGAATTGATTGCTTAATTGAGATTTAGAAGGATTTCTAACCTTACTTAATTTCCCTTCCTTAAAAAGTTTTTGAGAAGCTGAATGCCAATCCGGGAATTCCATAGATTCTTGGATCCAATGATGATAAGAAGCCTCATTACACCATTTTGGTAGATTTTGCATAGCCTTACGATGAGATATTGAGCCTCTAAAGGCTTTCATCGATGCTTCATCCTCCCATAAGGTGATGGTCCAAAAAGTTAAATTCTTATCCATTAATTCCTTGCCTCTAATTAATCCCTTTGCACTTATTAAATCCTTTACAGAAGCATCGTTTGCTCTAAAAAATGGAATTAACCTAAATATTGATTTGACACGAAGACGGGTTACGGAAACAAAAGGCATATATATAAAATAAATACAAAATTAGTGATGAATAAGTGATATTCTTCAATACTAATGAGAAAGCAAAATATTAAGAAATAAAATTTGAATGCAAGCCAAAAGACCAAAAATATAAAAAGCCATCATAAATGATGGCTTTTTATATTTGCTCCCCAGCCTGGACTTGAACCAGGGACCCTCTGATTAACAGTCAGATGCTCTAACCAACTGAGCTACTGAGGAATATTTTTTATAAATCCTCCCGTTTTCTCTAACGGGGCTGCAAAGATATAAAATCAAAGCTCAGAATACAAAGCTTCCTTAAAAAAAATTTAATCTGTCATTTTTGCCCCTCGCACTTTTCATGGTTTCAACTTGGTTCATCGTTTTATTCTTTACCTTCGCCCTAATATGTGGTATCCTTATTTATGGGTCTTTTTGGCAACTATCCTTGTGGATATTCTTCCTTTTCCCTTGCCTCCGGCCTTTACGGTTATGATTTTCTTGCAGATCAAATTCGATTTGAATATCTGGTGGGTCATACTTATTGGGGTTGCAGGCTCAATATTAGGACGTTATATACTTACTTTATACATTCCTAAAATTTCTCAAAGAATTTTTAACCCTTCCAAAAATGAAGATGTTCAATTTTTAGGCTCGAAACTTCGTGATAAAGGTTGGAAAAGCCAAGTTTTTATTTTTATTTACTCTTTACTCCCTTTGCCTACTACGCCACTATTTATTGCCTCCGGAATGTCGAACATAAGGGCTATTTATATTATACCTGCATTTTCTGCCGGCAAACTCATTAGCGACACTATTGCTGTTTTTATGGGGGAATACGCTACGCAAAATACCCAGGAACTCTGGACCGGGATTGTTTCTTGGAAATCCATCACCGGTTTATGTGTTGGATTAATTTTGATTTTTATCCTAGTATATGTAGATTGGCGTTCCTTAATTCAAGAAAGAAAATTTACCCTTAAATTTAATATTTGGAAATAGCTTTATTTGACCCATTTTAACCGCAAGCTATTACTCACTACGCTAATACTACTCAGTGCCATTGCGGCTCCTGCAATCATAGGATTAAGTAAAAATCCATTTATGGGGTATAAGATTCCGGCTGCCAGGGGTATTCCGATCAAATTATAAATAAATGCCCAAAATAAATTTTGATAAATTACTGAAACCGTTTGCTTGGACAATTTTATAGCCAAAGGTATTTTCAATAAATCGGAGGATATAATTGTCATCCCTGCAATATCCATCGCAATGTCACTTCCTTTACCCATAGCAATACTAACATCAGCTTGCGCCATAGCTGCCGTGTCATTAATACCATCACCTACCATGGCTACTACTTTATTTTCTAATTGTAGATTTTTAATAAACTTTGCCTTATCAGCCGGTAGCATTTCAGCTTGAAAATGATTAATTCCGCAATTTTCAGCAATTGCTTTCGCGGTGGATGTATTATCTCCGGTCAATAAATACACCTCTAAATCCAAGGCCCGGAGTTGTTGTATCGCTGATTTTGATGTTTCTTTGATAGGATCAGCAAGGGCCAAAAGTGAAATTGCATGACGACTATCGCCAAAACAAATAATCGTATATCCTGCCCACGCTTTAAAATACTTTTCAAAAGATGCATGAAAGGCTACATTATTTTGTTCCAAAAACTTCTTTGTACCCACAAAATATTTTTCATCATTTACCATGCCATTAACGCCACCTCCAATCTCCGCATTAAAGCCCGTTACTAATATTTCTTTGGCTTCTTTACAATGTGCAATAATCGCTTGCGCTAAAGGATGTTCGGAATGCTTTTCCAAACTCACTAAAATATTTTTGAAGGCAGTATTTTCTTCCTGCCAATATTCATGAATAATTGCAGGTTTTCCTTCGGTAATAGTGCCTGTTTTATCCAAAACCACCGCATTTATTTTTTTGGATCTTTCCAAACTTTCAGCATCCTTTATTAAAATTCCCTGTGATGCCGCTTTTCCCATGCCTACCATTAATGCTGTAGGGGTAGCTAAACCTAAAGCGCACGGACACGCAATAATTAAAGTTGTGACCATGGATAAAATCCCAAAGGTAAATCCATTGGAAGGTGCAAATATGAGCCATATAAAAAAGGTTAGAATGGCTATTAAAATAACGATAGGCACAAATACTGCGGCAATTTTATCTACAAGTTTCTGCACCGGAGCTTTACTTCCTTGTGCATCCCGAACCATTCTGATAATTTGAGCCAGCATGGTTTCATCTCCTACCTTCTGTGCAGAAAAGCGAAAACTCCCATTTTGATTGATGGTTCCTGCAAACACTTGACTATTTTTTTCCTTTAGAATAGCCATAGGCTCACCGCTAAGCATACTTTCATCTACATAAGAAGAACCATCCAGTACGCATCCATCCACAGCAATTTTTTCACCGGGTTTCACTAATACAATTTCTCCAAGTACTACTTCGCTTATATTTTTTTGTATTTGATCTCCGTTTGGCAAAATAACAATTACCGTTTTAGGTTGCAAACCCATTAATTTTTTAATCGCTGAGGAAGTATTTGCCTTAGCTTTTTCTTCAAGTAATTTACCAAGTAAAATAAATGTAATTACTACCGCAGATGCCTCATAATATACATGGGCATGAATACCCCGCTGACGCCAATATTCAGGGAATAAAGTATTAAATAAGCTAAAAAAATAAGCAATTCCGGTACTCACTGCTACCAAGGTATCCATATTGGCCGAACGATGCTTTACTTGCTTCCAGGCATTTATAAAAAAGTCCTTCCCCAGCCAAAAAACCACCGGTGCTGCCAAGGCTGCCATAATAAAGTTTTCATAGCGTATTTTCCCCATAAACACCATGGATATTAAAACCAATGGAATACATAGCAACAAGGCCGCCACAACGCGAAATTTTAATTTTGCATAGTTACTCTGAACCAATTGCTCCAATACTTCATTTTGATTTTCCTCCTTAATTAATAAATCATATCCCGCACTTCGAACGGCTTGTTGCATTCGCTGCGGACTAATTAGTGAGGGTATATATTCAACACTGAGTTGAGCTGAGGCATAATTTACACTATCGTTAATCACCCCGATTTGGTATTTCAAAATGCTTTCTACACTTACTGCACAAGATGCGCAAGACATTTGTAATACCGGAATTATCTTTTTTATGGATGGAACTTGGTATCCGATGTTTCGGATTTGCTGAATAATATCAGGAAGCATTTCTTCCGGATCAGAACTTTTTAAAACAGCTCTACTATTAGTAAACTCGAATAATAAATTAGCCTCTGAACCCGATACTTTAATTGCTTGT
Source organism: uncultured bacterium (assembly GCA_903829945.1). Taxonomy (GTDB): domain Bacteria; phylum Bacteroidota; class Bacteroidia; order CAILMK01; family CAILMK01; genus CAILMK01. The sequence goes on from CAIKRV010000002.1 coordinate 17,011, forward strand.
TGTAAAATCAAGGCATCGTGTTCACTTTCCATCCCGATAATGGGGATATAAATTAAATTTTGATTCATTTTTTTAGAAGCCTCAACTATTTAAAAGTTTGCCTCATCATTATTCCTGACCACAAACATAAAAAATCAAAATAGGGTTCAGCTATGCAACCCTATTTTGATTTTAACGGATGTTTATATTTTAATTCTTAATAAACTTATTTACTCCAAAGCCGCTATTATTAGAAATTTTCACAACATACATTGACTTAGGCAAAGCACTAATATCAATTTCATGCGCACCGCCAGGAATAATATTCCCTGACAGGCATATCTGTCCACCCATATTATAAACGATGTATTGAGATAACTCATTAAAGGAGCTTTGAATTAAAATTTTATTTTGAGCAGGATTCGGTGCTAAAGTAATTGTTAAGTTGGATGGCGTAGGATTATTAATACCGGTACTTTTATATTGCATCACTACTTTATGTAGTGCTGCTACCACAGGAGTAGGATCAATGCCATCTTGATTTACGAGAACAAAAATGGACGTATTAGCAATAGAATCGTATAAGTTTCTTGAAAGGTATCCAAAAATAGCACCACCATGTCTTAAAATTACTCTGCCATTAGAGGTATCCGTAGCAATGCCCAATCCATAGGATAATCCGTACAATGGATTACAAGGGACAAAGTCCAACAATTGTTTCATAGAGGAATCATTAATAACTTTCCCACGAAAGAGTGCCTGATACCAATTGGCCATATCTTTGGCAGTAGCATATATCCCACCGGCTGCCCAACAATAACTGGACATGGCAGTTCTGGGATTATAAATAATGTTTGTAATATCATATCCATTTTCCCAGGGGTGTGCAACGCTGCCTTGCAAGGTATCTTCAGCATCCAAATACGTATTGTTTAATTGCAAAGGACTTAAAATTATTTTATGCAAATGTTTGGATAATAGCTCCTTACTTGCATTTCTAACAATCATTCCCGCCAATAAATAATCGCTATTAGAATATGCCCAATTAGTGCCTTTGGTGAAATAAGGGGTTTGTATATTTTTCACTAATTCTTCAGGAGTCCAATGTCGGCCTAAATTTTTACTAACAGAATCAACCATTGCAGTTAGGGAAATTAAATAATCTGCAATACCACTGGTATGATTTAATAACTGTCGTATTTTGATGGTAGAATCTACATTTGCCATTTTAGGAAGCCATTTATATAATGAATCATCCAGATGTAATATTCCGAGCTCTTGCAATTTTAGTAACATTACTGATATGAACAATTTGGTATCACTGCCAATACATAAATGCATAGAGGTATCCATCGGATGTTTGGCATAGGATAAACCACTGGCGCCACACCATTGTCCATGAGAACCAATATTAACAGATGCAGAAATTCCTTCCAAATGAGTTACTTTTAGCATACTGTCCAAGGTCTTTTGAAACCTTTTGCTTAAGGTTGAATCAATGCTGGCAAATGCACGAGAGGATGCAAAAATGCCTATTAAGATTAATAATAAGGGAATAATATTTTTACGCATAATGAAGGTTTTAAAAGATATATCTGAAAATGATTTTGCTTAGAATTTCGGCTGCTAACATGGCAATAATAAATGAGATGAGTGCATTTTTTCCTTTTACATTACAAGACGTACAAAATGCATTATACATAAGGACACAGACCCAGGCAATAAAAACAAAGGATACAATGCCAATTACTAAAAGTGGAGCAACTTCAGAAAATGCAATCTGATGACTGGTATCAGTCAACTTTTTTAATACTTCTTCGCTTGGGACGCAAAAATAACTAATGGGTAGCAGTAAAATCAATGGAATTCTGGCTATAGCCAAAGTTCCAAGTAAATCAATTATTCTAAAAGATGTTTTTGAGATTATTTTTGCACTGATAAATAAGGCCAAAAAAGTAATGATCCATACCAAAAAAACTTCCTCCGTTTGTGCCAAAAGAGAAAATTGCTTTCCTAGGTGCATATCTACTACCCCATCCAAATGACCACGGGTATAATATCCGGCCAAAACAGTAATTAACATACCTATAAATCCTACAAGCAAACCCATTGAACCTGCAAGGTATTCGGCAGGATTGAGCATAAATTTTTTCCAATGTGAATTAGTTTCCATGATTATTGTTTTTTTGTAAGTTATTAAGTTTAGTGATTAATTCATCAAGATAATTTCTGACGCTAGGGTAACTTCGATTCATGATGCTAGCCATTTCTTTCAGGGAACCACTAGTTTTTATAAAGTTAATAATAAATTCCTGTTCGATATCCGAAAAACTGGCTAATAAAGGCATCGGATATGTGCCATCTACCTCAGTATCACAATTTGGGCAAACCAATTTCTTTACATTTAACCGTGAATCGCAACTGGGACAAGCTTGCGGCATTTTCTTAATTACAATATTCATAATATTTTCATTTAACGATACAAATATACAATCATTTTAAATATTATTTACTTTTTATTCAATTTTATTTACTTTTATGTAAACTATGTTTAACTTATACTATATTATATATAATACTGAATACGAAACTTAGGATTTAGAAATTTAAATGTAAGGATTCAGTAAATAAGAATGAAAGAAATTATATCACTTGCATTTATATAGTATATAATGATATATTCAACTTTCCTGCTTAATTTTGCCCCTCTTTTTAAGCTACATGAATAAAAAAGCCATAGGGCTCTATGCCGCCACCTCCTTAGTGATTGCCAATATGGTTGGTACAGGAGTATTTACCAGTCTTGGCTTTGAGGCATTAGATATTCATTCCACTTTTGCATTAATGATGTTGTGGATTATTGGTGGTATTATGGCCTTATGCGGCGCATTTTCCTATGCTGAATTGGGTGCTGCTCTTCCACGCTCTGGAGGAGAATATCACTATTTATCAGTTGTTTATCATCCACTTATCGGATTTTTATCCGGTTGGGTATCCGCCTTAGTTGGTTTTGCTGCACCGGTAGCATTAGCCTCAATAGCACTAGGTACTTATTTCTCAAAATTAGTTCCCGGCGTTAATGTGCAAATGTTAGCCGCATCAGTGGTAATTTTAATTACGATTGTGCATAGTACCAGTATGCAATTTGGTGTTAGTTTTCAAAATGTGTTTACTACCTTAAAAGTATTATTAGTTGTATTTTTTATCATTGCAGGTTTTTTTGTGCCGGAAGCCCAACATTTAACCTTACTTCCCATTGCCAATGGGGCACAGCCCGACTCTTGGAATGAAATTTTTAGTCCTGCATTTGCGGTATCCATGGTTTTTGTTTCCTATACGTATTCAGGTTGGAATGCCTCAGCTTATGTAGCAGGAGATATAGAAAATCCAAAGAAGACATTGCCTAGATCATTATTTATGGGAACAGCCATAGTCATGGGATTATATTTGCTCTTAAATTATGTTTTCTTATATACTACTCCGCTGAGTGAAATGATTGCAAATGGAGGTAAATTAGAAATCGGTTATATTTCGGCTACTCATATTTTTGGAGCTACAGGCGGACAAGTAATTGCGGGGATTATTTCCGTATTGCTTATTTCCACTATCAGTTCCATGATTTTATCCGGGCCTAGGGTATCCATGGCAATGGGTGAAGATATTACCTTATTAAAATTTCTTTCCATTAAAACGGAAAAAGGGATACCCATTATAGCTATAATTTTACAGGCTGCAATTACTTTACTTATTATTTTCGTTTCTACTTTCCAGGATGCAATGATATATGTTGGATTTACTTTAAACTTATTTACCCTCATGACCGTATTAGGGGTAATGGTTTTTCGTTTTAAAAATCCTAATATAGAAAGACCTTATAAAACTTGGGGCTACCCTATTACTCCAATTATTTTTATTGTATTAAATATATGGATTACATGGAATATTTTTACCATGAAACCCATCCAATCTACCTATGGATTATTAACATTATTGGCAGGAGCCATCGTATATTTTATAGGACGAAATAAGAAACAATCAATTAAAACAAATTAGACTGAATTTATAAAAATGAAAATTAGAATTACATCCGTTCTGACGCTGCTCCTAGCAGCTACGCTTTTTTTGTTTTCATGTAATGGTGGCAACAAAGGAAAGAGTAATGAAAATGAAAAAGGAACTTCCACTGAAAAAGGTGCCGGTGCTGATAGCAGTACTAAAAGTGGTAGCGCTAAAGATACAAACACTGTAAGTAAAGGCACCAATGCCGGAACAGAAGCTCCTGTAATGAAGGAAAGGATGTTTAATGATGTGGCACGATTGCTCGCAGGTCTTCCTCAGGAAAAAGGAAGCAAATTGGATAGTTTGGAAAAAACACCGACTTGGAAATCACATGCGGCCAATTTTAATAGAACATGGGCAAGTATCACTAAAAAAAGACTAGGACCTATGGCCAATTGGGCATCTAAGGAATTAAAAGATATTAATGCAGATGGTGATGAAATGTTTTATCCATTTTCCGGTCCGGATTTTATGAATATGTTTACTTTCTTTCCGGAAGCTAAAACTTATCGTATGCTTGCGTTGGAACCTGCAGGATTCCTTCCAAATGTTGATAAATTTAATGAGGAAGAATTAAATATATATTTAAATTCCGTTCAAAAAGACTTGAAAGATATTTTCATTTTAAGCTTTTTCATCACTAAAAATATGCACAAGGATTTGGTTCATGGCACTGTAAATGGGGCCTTGCCTTTGATATCTATTTTTATCGTTAGAACGGGCAACACCATTTTAAATATTGAAAGAATTAGAATTGACAAAGATGGTAAAATAGTTGCTATGCCAAATGATTCTACTGTGAAAGCAATTAATGCCGGCGTTAGAATTACTTTTAAACCGAAGGATAAAGAAGAAACAAGAACTGTATATTATTTCTCTGCAGATATATCTGATGTTGGATTGGATAAAAATCCGGGATTAAATAAATACCTTTCAGATTTAGGCCCACAAAATTCATATTTAAAATCTGCTTCCTATTTATTGCATTATGATCATTTCTCCAAATTCCGTAATTTATTATTGGATAAGAGCGATCATTTATTGCAAGACGATGCCGGCGTTGCCTATCGTTTCTTCAAAAAAGATATTTGGGATATTCAACTTTATGGTAAATGGGTAAAACCAATTCCTTTATTCCATAAAATGGAACAATTAGACTTGAAAGAAGCTTATCAAAAAGATTCCAGTAATGTAAGACCTATACCATTCTCTATCGGTTATAATTTTAGTAGCAAGGATTCTCCAATTTTAATTCTTGCCAATAAAAAGAAGAAAAAATAAATTTAGCCTAATACAAAAAAGCCTGTTCAAGCCTATTTGAACAGGCTTTTTTATTTAAATGCTTTTCTCTTTATAACTGATTTTTATTCATTATAAGTTTAAAGTCTTATTCCTATATTTGCCCATATGACACCTTTAAAAATTGGAATACTGCGAGAAGGTAAGGTTCCGGAAGATAATCGAACCCCATTAAAACCTCGGCAATGTAAGGACTTAATGGAACGCTTTAATAATATATCAATTGTAGTTCAAAGTAGTATGCATCGCTGCTGCAAAGATGAAGACTACAGAAAATTTGGAATTGAAGTTGTTGAAAATATGAGTTCTTGCGATTTACTGCTAGGTATAAAAGAAGTTCGTGTAGATTGGCTAATCCCTGAAAAAACGTATATGTTTTTTTCACATACCACTAAAAAACAAGCACATAATCAAAAATTACTCCAAGCCATTGCGGCTAAAAATGATACTTTAATTGATTACGAAATGCTTACCGATGAAAAAGGCAATCGCTTAATCGGTTTTGGAAAATGGGCAGGCATTGTAGGAGCACATTATGCATTGGTAATGATTGGTCAAGCTTTTGAACTTTACCATTTAAAGGCTGCAAATAAATGTGTAAATCTTCAGGAAGTATTGGATCAATATGAGGATGTTGTATTCCCAAACTTAAAATATGTGGTAACAGGGAGCGGAAGAGTGGCCACCGGGGCGATTGAGGTTATGCATGTAGCAGGAATTCAACAAGTAACAAAGGAAGAATTCTTGACTAAAACCTTTGCGTATCCTGTTTTTGTGCAATTATTCTCGGAAGATTTATATGAAAATATGGAAGGTCAAGCATACAATAGAAAACATTTTCATGCCCATCCGGAACAATATAGAAGCATTTTTGAGCCATTTACAAGAGTAGCTGATGTATTAATTAACTGCATATTTTGGAAACCGGGTACGGCCAGATTATTTGAATGCGATGATATTAAAAAACAGGATTTTAAAATTAATGTTATTGCTGATGTCTCTTGTGATGTAAATGGTGCCGTGCCGATTACCTTCAAAGAAACTACCATACAAGATCCTTTATACGGCGTGGATAAAACCAATTTAGAAATAACTGCACCCTATGCCAAAAACACCATATCTTTAATGGCAGTAAGTAACTTACCAAATGAATTGCCTTTAGATGCCTCCCGTGATTTTGGAATTGTGATGATGGATACCGTCATTCCTAAATTTCTCTATAGCCAGGATTTCCCAATTTTTGAACGTGCTACCATTATCCGAAATGGTGAACTAACTCCAAGGTATCACTATTTGAATGATTATTTGCAACCTGAAAATTAAGTCTGCCGCTTAAATTCTTATTTTATCTAGCTTTGCAAATCATTCTATGAAAAAATACCTTTTCCTCATTTGCCTTGGATTTTTAGTATATAGTTGCCAAACCCCGGTAAAAAAGCCTAGCCCTCAAGAGGACTTACTGAAATTGGTACAAAACGTACCCAACATTACATTCCCTTTCAAAACGGATAGTTTAAGCCATCAAAAAATTTGGGAACCGGACGGTCATTTACCTAATCATCCAAGCAAAGTTGATAGCATCAAAAGATGGATAATTGGAAAAGTATTTGAAAATGATTCCTGTTATTGTTTTATTTATAAAATAAAACTTGGTAGTAATCAATTAATTCTTAAGACCTTTACTAAAAGTGGAAGATTAATTAATCAAGTTCAATTACAGTCAGTATCAGACAATACAAAGCTAGCCAACGATGTGAGTAGTCAATTAAAAGTTGAATCCATACTAAGTAAAGATAAAATAATTTTACAAACAGATAGCTTTTTTGATGCTAAAGGCAAGACTACTAAATTATTAATCGTTTCTCATGCCAAATTCAAAGTGTTTGATAACGGTATTATAAAATATCTGGGCGGAGAAGAAAAAAAGATTTTATAATCTACAAACAGGATCTTCCTTCATTTATTTTTTCATCCTTGTGGTACAAGACAGAGTTTACTTTTGCGTAACTTTGCGGCAAATTTTAACGATTTTATTTTCAAGAAAATGAATGATATCATACGCAGCACCGACGATTTTGTAAATCGTCACATCGGTCCAAATGAACATGCTACCCAACAAATGTTGAATACTATTGGTGTTCAGTCACTTGACCAACTTATTGATGAAACGGTTCCGGCGGCTATCCGCAGAAAGGATGCCTTGAACATACCTACAGCATTGAGTGAATATGAAATGCTTAAAGAATTAAAATCAATAGCTGCCAAAAATAAAGTTTATAAATCCTACCTCGGACTTGGATACTATGGAACAATAGTTCCTCCTGTAAATCTGCGTAATATCATGGAGAATCCGGGATGGTACACGCAATATACTCCTTACCAAGCTGAAATTGCACAAGGCAGGTTAGAGGCATTATTGAATTTCCAAACCATGGTAACTGACCTAACAGGAATGGAAATTGCCAATGCCTCACTATTGGATGAAGCAACGGCTGCTTCAGAAGCCATGATATTATTTAATCATTCTAAGGATAAACATAAAGGGAATAAATTTTTTGTTGCAAAAGATTGTTTTCCACAAACCATCGATGTTTTAATAACGCGCGCGGCTCCACTAGGAATTGAGCTTATTATTGATGACCTTAAAAACATACAATTTAGTGATGAAATATTTGGTGCACTTATTCAGTATCCCAACGCGAGCGGAGAGGTAATGAATTACGCTTCATTCTGTGATGAAGCACATGCGAATAGTTGTTATGTAGCTGTAGCTGCCGATTTATTAAGTCTGGCTATATTGACACCTCCGGGAGAATGGGGTGCCGATGTGGTCCTTGGAAATGCCCAAAGATTTGGTGTTCCAATGGGCTACGGCGGGCCACATGCTGCTTTCTTCGCTACAAAAGATACTTTCAAAAGAGAAATGCCGGGTCGTATTATCGGTGTTTCCATAGATGCTAATGGTAAACAAGCTTACCGCATGGCTTTACAAACACGCGAACAACATATTCGTAGAGAAAAAGCTACTTCCAATATTTGCACGGCACAAGCATTATTGGCCATCATGTCCAGTATGTACGGCGTTTATCATGGCCCAAAAGGTATTCGTGGTATTGCGCTAAGAATTCATGCATCCGCTAAAGTTTTGGCCCATGCCTTAGAAAAAGCAGGATTAAAAATTAGCCATCAAAACTTTTTTGATACCATTGCCATTGATGGTGCTAAGGTAGAAGAAGTGCGTACACGAGCATTGAAAGCAGAAATGAATTTCAGATATGACGGGAATAATATTATTGGTATTTCCTTGGATGAAACCGTAGGTGTGGCCGATTTAAATAAAATTATTGAAGTCATTACAGGTAATTCTAATATTACTATCAGTGCTGAGGAAATCATTGCAGCAATGAATAATGGCGTAGATGGTAATTTTGCACGTACCAGTACTTTCATGGGGCATCCGGTATTTAATATGCATCATTCAGAATCTGAAATGTTACGTTATATTAAATCATTAGAAAATAAAGATTTGTCTTTAACCCATAGTATGATTTCTTTGGGTTCTTGTACCATGAAGCTAAATGCAACCACAGAGATGATTCCGGTGACGTGGCCTGAATTTGGCAATATGCATCCATTCGCACCTCTTAATCAAGCTGAAGGTTACCTGGAAATTTTCAATAATTTATCCTCTGATTTAAAATCAATCACCGGGTTTCATGGTATTTCTTTACAACCCAATTCAGGTGCACAGGGCGAATATGCAGGATTAATGGTTATTCGTCAATATTTTATTGATAGAGGTGAAGGGCATAGAAATATAGCCTTAATTCCTTCCTCAGCGCATGGCACCAATCCTGCTTCCGCAGTAATGGCCGGAATGAAAGTGGTGGTTACCAAATGTGATGAGCATGGTAATATTGATGTTGCTGATATGCGCGAAAAAGCGACCCAGTATAAAAACGAGTTAGCTTGTTTAATGGTAACCTACCCTTCTACGCATGGTGTATTTGAAGAAAGCATAATTGAAATTTGCCAAATAATCCATGAAAATGGTGGACAAGTATATATGGATGGGGCCAATATGAATGCACAGGTTGGATTGACCAGTCCCGGCTTAATTGGTGCGGACGTATGTCATTTAAACTTGCATAAAACGTTTTGTATTCCTCATGGCGGTGGTGGCCCTGGCATGGGACCAATTGGCGTTGCTGAACACTTGACACCGTATCTTCCGGGGCATTCGGTAGTAAGTATGGGAGATAAAAAATCAATACATGCGGTATCTGCAGCCCCTTGGAGTAGTGCCAGCATTCTTTTAATTTCTTATGCATATATCAGGATGATGGGTGGAGATGGATTAGTGAATGCAACTAAATATGCAATTTTGAATGCCAATTATATGAAGGCGCGTTTAGAACCGTATTATCCGGTATTATACAGTGGTGCTAATGGGCGTTGTGCGCATGAAATGATTTTAGACCCACGTAAATTTAAACAAAGTGCCGGTGTAGAAGTTGAGGATATCGCTAAACGATTGATGGATTATGGTTTCCATGCTCCAACCGTTAGTTTTCCGGTACCGGGTACTTTAATGGTAGAACCCACAGAATCAGAACCTAAAGAAGAATTAGATCGTTTTTGCGAGGCCATGATTGCCATTCGTAAAGAAATTGATGAAATTGATTTAGGTATTGCAGATAAAGCAGATAATGTTTTAAAACATGCACCTCATACTGCTGAAACTGCCTTAGCTGATGAATGGAACCATTCATATTCAAGGACTAAAGCAGTTTATCCGGCAGAATGGGTGAAGGCAAGAAAATTCTGGCCATCGGTAGGACGTATTAATAATACTTATGGTGACAGGAATTTATTCTGCGTTTGTCCCCCGATAGAGGAATACGCAACAGCTTAAATTTTAGTAATTTAACATATTAATGCCACCTTTAGAAGGTGGCATTTTTTTTGGATTTAATCTCATCTGGAAATAAAATTCTTAGATCTATCAAAAGATAAATATAAACATATATTTTTATTATATGTTGAAAATCAATTATTTAAAATCTTAAAATATTTTTCAGGCCTGAAAAATTGATAAAGTTTTTAGCATTGCTATGCTTGCTATATATTTGCACCTATGAAAGAAGAGGTAAAGCCGGAGGGAGAAGAAAGTATTCATCAAGTGAAGGCAGTTGATGGGATGTATGAAAATTACTTCCTTGATTATGCCTCGTATGTAATTCTTGAGCGTGCGGTACCAGCCATGGAAGACGGGCTTAAGCCTGTACAGCGCAGGATTTTACATGCCATGAAAGAAATGGATGATGGTCGTTTCAATAAAGTTGCGAACATTATCGGCTCCTCTATGCAATACCACCCGCATGGCGATGCGGCTATTGGCGATGCCATTGTAAATCTCGGTCAAAAAGAGCTTTTAATTGAAACTCAAGGTAACTGGGGTGATATCAGAACCGGAGATCCGGCAGCTGCTCCCAGATATATTGAGGCTCGACTTTCAAAATTTGCTTTAGAAGTAGCCTTCAATGCCCAAACCACGGTATGGCAATCATCTTATGATGGAAGAAAAAAGGAGCCCGTAACCTTACCTATGAAATTCCCTTTACTCCTGGCACAAGGCGTAGATGGTATTGCAGTGGGCCTAGCTACTAAAATTATGCCTCATAATTTTATTGAGTTGGTCAATGCTTCTATAGATATATTAAGAAAAAAATCCGTTAATCTGCTTCCGGATTTTCCTACCGGTGGAACAGCTGATTTCTCCAATTATAATGAAGGTAAACGTGGAGGCAAAATTCGTGTTAGGGCAAAAATAGAAGAGCAAGACAAAAGAACTTTATTAATTAAAGATATTCCCTACGGTACTACTACTACTTCCTTAATGGAAAGTATTGTAAAAGCAAATGATATCGGGAAAATCAAAATTAAAAAAGTAATTGATAACACTGCAAAGGATGTTGAAATTGAAATTCAACTGCATCCAGGCACTTCCCCGGATATAACCATTGACGCATTGTATGCTTTTACAGAATGTGAAGTTTCTATTTCTCCTAACGCTTGTTTGATTATTGACGACAAGCCGGTATTCATGGGAGTAAATGATATTCTAAAAGTCAATACACGCAATACCGTTGATTTATTAAAACGTGAACTCGAAATTAAACGTGGAGAATTGGAAGATAAATGGCACTTCTCTTCTCTTGAAAAAATATTTATTGAAAAAAGGATTTATCACAGAATTGAAGAGTGCGAAACATGGGAAGCCGTCATTCAAGAAATTGATAAAGGATTAAAACCTTATAAAAAATTATTTAAGCGTATCATTACCGAAGAAGATATCGTTCGCTTAACTGAAATAAAAATTAAGCGTATTTCTAAGTTTGATTCTTTTAAAGCCAATGAGGCCATTAAGGCATTGGAAAATGATATTAAGGAAGTTAATTATCATTTAGAAAACTTAGTAGAATATGCGATTAATTATTATAAAAATCTACTTAAAAAATATTCTGCAGGCAAAGAAAGAAAAACTGAAATTCGCAATTTCGAAGTTATCAAAGCCAGTAGCGTTGCGGTTGCCAATCAAAAATTATTCGTTAATCGTGAAGAAGGTTTCATCGGATATGGACTTAAAAAAGATGAATACATTTCTGAATGTTCCGATTTAGATGATATTATTATTTTTAGACGAGACGGGAAATGTTTAGTAACTAAAGTCTCCGAGAAATCTTTTGTAGGAAAAGATATCATCCATGTGCAAGTATGGAAGAAAAATGATGAGCGCATGATTTATAATATGGCTTATGTAGACGGTAAAACCGGAATAAGCAAAGTAAAACGATTTGCAGTAACGGCAATTACCAGGGATAAGGAATATGATTTAACCAGTGGCAATCCAAGGTCTAAAGTATTATATTTTTCTGCTAATCCAAATTCGGAATCAGAAATTGTAAATGTAATGCTCTCCCCTGCCTCCGGAGCAAGAAATAAAATATTTGATTTTGATTTTGCAGAATTAGAAATTAAAGGAAGAGCTTCTCAAGGAAATATTTTGAGTAAGTATGCCATAAAGCAAATTAAATTCAAAGAAAAAGGCGCTTCTACTTTAGGAGGAAGAGATATTTGGTACGATGAAATTCAAGGACGTCTCAATGTAGATGAAAGAGGCAAATATCTTGGCTCGTTTGATTTGGATGATACCATCTTAGTCATCACCTCCGATGGGAATTATGAAATCACAAATTTTGAATTAACTAATAGGTATGATGCCGAGCATGTCATGCTCATAGAGAAGTTCCGACCTGATGCCATTGTGAGTGCCGTACATTATGATATGGTACATAAATCTACCTATATTAAACGCTTCCTTATCGAAACCACCACACAGGGTAAAAAATTTAGTTTTATCAGTGAAGGCAGAAATTCGAAATTATTATTGGTAACTACGCAATTACATCCTATTATTGAAGTGGCTACCGGTAAAAAAACGAATAAACGCTTAGTAAATATTGATTTGGTAGATTTTGTGGATGTTCGTGGTTGGAAAGCGATTGGCAATAAACTCAATGAAGATCCTATTCATGAGCTAAAACTCATCTCAGAAGATGCCTTACCGGATATTATGGCGATGGAACATCCTGAAGATTTCATGGATCCTGAAGATATGGTTATAATTAAAAAACCAATGCCGAAGGAAACAGTAGCAAAACCAAAATCATCTGTCGCAACACATCCCAAGAAATTACCGGCTACAAAAGGTAAAAAAGGTGGAAAGGGCTCCGGTGGTCAAATGAAAATGTTTTAGACTTTTTATTATTGATTGTCTGTAATTTTAACTTGTAGTGAAGACATTTCAAGGTTATAAAATGAGGCTTTACTCATCCCATTTGAAAGGAGGAGGCAAATCCTTATTTATTTCCCAATCATTGTGCTCAGGTCCCTCTGATAATATGATAACCGGTGCTTGAGGTCCTTGATGTTGAAATATTATAGCACTAATAAAACCCATAAGTGCACTAAATAAATGATATTCCCAACTCATAGAAGAATCAATAGGTAATAGCCCCCAAATCATACCTCCATAAAAAAGTATAACCAACATTGAAACCCCAAGCATAGGACTATAACGTTTTCGTATGCCGGAAAAAAATAAAAAGCTTGCTAATCCATAAATCAGCCCGCTGGCTCCTATATGGTAATTCCCTCTGGCCATCATCCATACCAATACACCGCCACCTAACCAAATAATCCCGACAACTACATAGGCCAAATTTTTATAAAAATAAAATGTAGCCGTTCCCAATACTAATAAAGGAATAGTATTGGACATCAAATGTCGGAAGTCCGCATGTAAAAATGGAGAAAGTATAATGCCCTTCAACCCTTCCACAGTTCGTGGATGATTGCCTAACATTCCAAGGGGAACGCCGCTTAAAAATTCAAAAAGTTTAATTACCCAAAGACATATGGCAAAAATAAGTACCGGCTGTAAACTCAGCCAGAATGAACTCAATTCATACTTTACATCATTTTTCATTAAAACCATTAATATCAAAAATCAATCAAAAATGAAATTCCCGACAGATTGACAGTAAATATTAAAAATTAATAGCTTTATTTTTTGGCAATTACGGAAATTTCAACGTTTACATCCTTGGGCAAGCGAGAAACTTCCACTGTTTCGCGCGCAGGGAAATCACCCGTGAAATAGGAACCGTAAATCTCATTAATTTTAGCAAAATTATTAAGGTCTTTTACAAAAATAGTAGCCTTGACAACATTTGGAAAATCCAATCCGGCAGCAGTTAATATCCCGTGTATATTGGTCATTACTTGCTTGGTTTCATGTTCAATATTATCGGTAACCATGGCATTAGTTTCCGGGTTAATTGCAATTTGACCGCTTACAAATAATAAATCCCCTGCCATGACAGCTTGGCTGTATGGCCCAATAGGATTTGGAGCTTGGTTTGAATGAATAATTTCTTTTTTCATTGTTTTAGTTTTAGGATTGTCCGAGATTTGAAAAGCCATTAAAAAAAATGGACAGATCTTTAGTAAGGTTGTAATCTTTTGCATAAATATAATCTAATCTCATTTTTGTTGCATCATCAGGTTCTTGGCGAATAACCTCAAAATAAGGTGAAATGACTCCATTCTTGAGCATCGGTAGTTTTGCCATTTTATTATGTTCAGCATAATAAGAAATCCAAGTTTTGGAACCGAATAAAACTGAAAATATATTGGAGATAAATTTGTTCTTGGATGGAATGAACCAAATATTAAAGGGCAAAGTAAGTATTAAAAATAAAGAGGCTAAAACATCAAATAATCGCTTTGCAGATTTCATCTCAGGTTTCACAATTTTAAATTCTATTTCATAAGAATAATAATCGCCCGGTTTATCCTTAGAATTACTTCCTATGACAAAATTACTATGCTCCGGAACAATTTTAAATTCAATTGCTTTCCTTTTATGAATCTCTATCATTAAACTAATAATATGATCCGCTGAAATATCTTTAGAACAAAAAATTATTTCCCCTACCTTATAAATTTTAATTAATTTATAAATATCACTCAAATCACCGATAAATAAATCATCTTGTTTACTTTCTTCATTAGGAGAAATAAAACCTATCAAATCATAATGTAATCGAGTACGATCAAGCAAACCTACTACCCTTTCCGCTTCTGATTTGCTACCGATAATAATAATTTTCTTTGCATCATCCTCATCAATACTTAAAGAGCGTTCTCTCAAATATCGCATCATTAATCTATTAATAAAATAAATGATGCTTGCCAGTATGGCCCCTAATAAAATAATGGCACGTGAAAAACGATACGATTCATTTAAAAAAGCATATACTATCGTTAAGATAAATGTTCCGACAAGTACTCCTCTGAATATCCTTCTATATTGGAAAGGCTTTCTATAGGAGCCGGAAATCCACAAGCCCAGCATCCAACATAAAATATATAATGGCACAAAGAATTGTAGCAGTATAGCCGGATACATGCCACCATCGATATATTTTATTGTTCTTTCCCAATAATGCACAAAGAAATACATGGCTCCATAGGAAAGTAAGAAATCAGCAAAAGGAAGTAACAATTTGCCAAACATACGCACTATAATGGAAGCACCTGCTCGGATATAAATAGCAAAATTTAACAGTATTGAAAAGAGAAAAGCTTTGTTTTTTGAAAAGTGTTTTCTGGCAAAAATGATCATTGCTTGATAAAAAACAAAAACATAATTAACAGAGCTTTTTTTAGTACTTTCCCCCTTATAATGAATAATTCTGGTATGCGGAAAATAATAGTTTTTATAACCTGCCTTAATAATTCGGTAAGATAAATCAATATCTTCTCCATACATAAAAAAAGTCTCATCCAATAAGCCGATTTGTTCCAAAGTTTTCTTCCGTAATAACATAAATGCACCGGCAAGTACATCTACAGCATGTGTTTCATTTTTGGATAAATATCCTAAATGATACCGCCCAAATAACTTTGATTTCGGAAATAATTTTGAGAGACCTGCAATTTTAAAAAACGCCACCGCAGGAGAGGGAAAACCTCGTTTTGACTCCGGTAAAAATATACCTTGTCCATCGAGCATTTTTACGCCTAAGCCACCGGCATCCTGATGTTCATCCATAAATGAGACCGTACTTAAAAAAGTATCCTCTTGTACTACGGTATCCGGGTTTAATAATAAAATATATTCGCCGCTACTTTGTGAAATGGCTTGGTTATTTGCCACAGAAAAACCAGTGTTTTTTTGATTGGCAATGAGTTTTATTTCAGGAAAGCGCGAATGCAGCATTTCCAAGGAATCATCTGAGGAATTATTATCCACCACCCAAACTTCAGTTTCCCAACCGGGATGGCTTTGCAACATAAATGTACTTGCTTTCCTAACAGAAAGCAAGGCCTGCTCCAGGAAGTATTTTACATTATAGTTGACAATAATTACAGATAACTTCAAAAGCTTTGTTTAATATTTATTAAAGTTTATAAGGTACCCTGCCCAAAATACTTCTTCCAAGGGTTATTTCATCAGCATATTCCAATTCGCCACCTACGGATATCCCTCTGGCAATTGTGGAAGCTTTAATATCCGATCCATTTAATCGTCGAGTAATATAAAAAGTAGTGGTATCTCCTTCCATAGTTGCTGCCAGTGCAAAAATAAGCTCTTTAATTTCGTTTCTTTGGAAACGCACAAATAAAGATTCAATATTTAAATCTTCCGGCCCTATGCCATCCACCGGTGAAATCAATCCACCCAAAACATGATATACCCCACGAAATTGGTTGGTATTTTCTATGGCAATTACATCTCGCAAATCTTCTACAATACAAACCATTTCATGATTTCTTCCGGTATCTTTACAGATACTGCAAATGGTTTCATCCGATATGTTATGACATACGCTGCAAAAATGCAGATCAGTTTTCAGCTTCAAAAGTGCTTTTGAAAAATCATACACATTTTGCTCATCCACTTTCAATAAATGCAATACCAATCTCAACGCCGTTTTTTTGCCTATTCCGGGCAATTTACTGAATTGAGCAACTGCCCCCTCTACAATCTTAGAATTCATTGGTACGTTCTTCTTTCTAAATTCAATCTAAACTCTTACAGTACTTAATTAATTGTACTGTATTAGCATTCCACAAAATTAACTTATTTTTGGACGGAAATATAATGACTCCCGGAATTACTGCTGCTGTTGTAGCTATATATTTTATTATTCTGCTTTATGTTGGCTATTTAACAGCTAAAAAGTCAGATAATGCCTCCTTTTTTACCGGAAACAGGAGTTCTCCTTGGTATTTAATTGCTTTCGGTATGATTGGCACCTCCATTTCAGGGGTAACTTTCATCTCAGTACCGGGGGATGTGGGCAAAATTTCGTTTTCCTATTTGCAATTTGTATTTGGGAATTTTTTCGGGTATTTAATAATTATTGGAATACTCTTGCCTTTGTATTATCGACTGAACCTCACCTCTATTTATTCTTATTTGGGGGAAAGATACGGAACCACTACCCATAAAACCGGGGCATTCTTTTTCCTACTCTCCCGAACCATAGGTGCCGCTGCTCGCTTGTATTTGGTGGCCATGGTATTTCAAATTTTTATTTTTGATAACTGGCATTTCCCTTTTTACCTATCTGTTATTTTATCCGTCGGCCTAATTTTAACTTATAGCATTAAAGGCGGTATTAAAACCATTATTTGGACGGATACTTTACAAACCGTTTTCTTAGTTTCTGCCCTCATTTTAACAATTATATTTATTAATCATAGCTTACATATTAATTTTATAGACTCCTTAAGTTTAATTAAAAACAGTAATTATTCGAAACTATTTTTTTGGGATTACAGCGATAAAAACTTCTTCCTAAAACAATTTTTAAGTGGCATTTTTATGACTGTTGCCATGACAGGTTTGGATCAAGATTTGATGCAAAAAAACCTTACCTGCAAAACGCTAAAAGACGCTCAAAAAAACATGTTTGTGTTTAGTTTTATTTTTATTGGTGTGGTTTTATTATTTTTAAGCTTAGGGGCACTTTTATATATTTATGCAAATACCAATCATATAGCTTTACCGCCAAAAAGCGATCAGCTTTTCCCTATTTTGGCCTTGCATCATTTTCCAATGCTATATTCCTTAATATTTATTGTTGGGCTAACTGCTGCCGCATTTGCCAGTGCTGATTCCGCACTCACCGCCCTAACCACCTCATATTGCATTGACTTCCTAAATATGAAGGAAGAAAATAATACTAAAAACATTAAAACCAGATACCAAGTACATATAGGATTTTCCATACTAATTATCCTTTGTATTTATTTGTTCGCCGCCTTTAATGACCAAAGCATTTTAAGTGCTATTTTTAAAATAGCAGGTTATACCTATGGCCCATTATTAGGCTTATTTAGTTTTGGTTTAATATCTAAGCGTCAAGTAAATGACCTGAAAACCAGTCTAATTTGCTTTTCTTCACCAATTATAACCTATCTGGCAGAAATACTTATCCACAAGTTTATACCAAGTTATTCAATTGGTTTTGAGACTCTTATATTCAACGCTATAGTTATCCACATTTTTTTGTACATAATTAGTACGCCTAAAATTTTACAAACAAGCAAGTAAAGGTTAGTTTAGCAGGCTCTAAGCGATGAGAACTCTCGGAAAAGGAAACTCATTTTTAGAAAAAGGAAAGGTTTAACAAAATCAAATTTCGTATGGGAAAAATTAAAATGGTGAGGCCTTTAGTGCTCACGTTGTTTACAATCTTATGCTTTCAGTCGGTAATGCATGCGCAGGCCAAAAAGGATTCTGTAGCAATACTCAAGAAAGAATTAAAACCAAAAAGGAAGAAGGAAATTCCGGCACGTCCGGCAGATGACCTGTTTCAACCGCTAAAAAAATCATGGTCTATTGGTGTACATGGCGGCTATCCAATGGTTATCGGTGATATCCCGGCACAATTTGGAATAGGATATGGTGTCGATGTTCGCAAAGCCTTAGGATATGCATTCAGTCTTCGCCTTCAGGCAATTACCGGTTATGCTACCGGATTGGATTGGCAAAGAGGTGGTACTGGTTTGGAAGCCAGCAATAATGCCTTAAATGGTATTAATAGCCCGGCTACAGATTATTTCCATTCTAAAAATCCTACCATTTATCAAAATTTTAAAATGGATTTTACGCAAGTTAATTTTCAGTTGGTGTACAACTTGAATAATATTAACTTTATGAATAAAAATCCTCGCCTTACTACTTATGTTACTTTAGGTGGAGGCGGAATGATATTCCAGACTTATATTAACCAACTTGATGCTAATGGTAATCGCTATGATTATTCTAATATTCCTGATATCGCCAAAAATGGCGGAACCAAAAGTTCTGTCTATAGTGCTTTAAAAGGTCTTTTAGATAATACTTACGAAACAAAAGCAGATATAAATAAAAATGGACCAAGTTTATTTGGACAAAATTTAGTCCCGGTAATTTCTTTCGGCATCGGTGCCGAATACAAAATCTCCGACCGCATTAGTTGGAGCTTAGAAATTATGTACGGATTTACCGGAAGTGATGCCTTAGACGGTTCCCGTTGGTACGGTCCTAGTATTCCTACATCCCAAGCAGATGCCTTCGGATATGTGAATACCGGTATTCATATTCGCCTAGGTAAAACTGAAAATGCATATTGGTTCACCAACCCGCTAGCCTTGCCTTATGAAACGATATTAGATAGTAAACGTAAACTAATGCGCGTCGATAAACTTGAAAAAGATATGGGCGACCTAAAAGTTCAAGTTGATAGCATGGGTAAGGGCTTAAATATGTTACTTACCGATAAAGATAGTGATGGCGTTGCTGACTATTTCGATAAAGAAGACAGCACTCCTGTAAGTAGCATCGTAGATGGTGCCGGTAGAACTATTTTCTTTAGAGATGCGGATGGAAATATTATTTTCAATGACCCTGCTGGACCTCATGATGATGGTAATTATGATCCAACCGGCACTACCTATAAAAAAGGTGATGATGGCTCAAAAACTAAAATAATGCCTGATGGTACTGAATATAAAAATTCTCCTGACGGAAGTAGTTATATAACGACCAAATCCGGCAAAAAATTAAGAAAAGCGCCTGATGGTAAAATGTACGGTGTAAATGGTACCGGCAGTGAAGATGAAATCCAATTTGATGATTTAAATGCAAAAAATCCAAAAGTTAAAACTTCTAAGGATAAAGATGGTAATATCATTAAAACCTTCCCGAATGGTGTTAAATATAAAATTATGAAGGATGGTACCATTTATAAAACTTATCCTGATGGTACAACATATAAGAAAACTAAGGATGGTAAAATTATGCTGGTCAATCCTGACGGCAGTGAAGATGAATTAGATTTCCGCGATGCAAGCCCGAATGTTAAAAAAGCTAAAGTAGCCGGAGCAAAATCTAAATTTGACCCTAAAGACCTGAGCAATAAAATTACCATGATTAAAGGAAATGGCAAAGGTGGTTATGTATCTCCTGGCACCTCTTCCGCTCTAGGTTATATGCCTGCGATCTTCTTTGATACCGACAAATCTGAAATTAAATACACTTACTATCCTGAACTTTTTGAAGTGGCCAATAATTTAAAAAATAATCCGGGCTCCAAAATCAAGGTGGTGGGTTATTGCGATTATCGCAGTAGCGAACAATACAATTATGGCTTAGGTATGCGCCGTGCAAACGCTGTAGTCAATGCACTGGTAAATTACTTTGGTGTAAATCCTGATCAATTGCTTGCTGAAAGTAAAGGCAAACTTGAACCTCTTACTAACCTTAAAGGCTGGGATGCATTAGCTGCAAATAGAAGAGTTCAATTTTCTATAGAAGAAAAAGGTGCCAAATCTAATAATAAACCTCAAGGTAATGCTAATCCTTCAAAAAGTAATAGCAGTGAATCCTTACAAGGTGGCGCAGCAAATGGAATGAGTGCTAACGGTGAAGCTTCTAAAAACACTGGAAAGACCGCTAATTCAAAAGTTAATCCTAAAGCTCCAGTTAAAAGTGCGGCTAAATCAAATAAATCTACCAGTGCAGCTAATAAAAAAACTGAGCCTGATTTATACGGTGCTCAAAAAGGTGAATCGGGTACTGCTAGTACCAGAAAATTTAATACTGCTGATGCAAATACCAATGCTAATACTACTGCTGATGTAACCACACTACCAGTGTCTGATACTAGTAAAATGACACCTGCTCCTGCAAGTACAGATACTAGTCGAGCTGCAGCGTTAGCTGCAGCACCGCCGGTGCCGGCTGCCAATGATAATACAGTAAACCTCAATAGCGAGTCTTTAAAGAAGGATGTAAAAGCAAAGAAAACTAAATCTGAAATTGCTGCTGAAAAAAAGGAAGCTGCGAAAGCAGCGAAAGAAAAGAAAGCAGAAGAAAAGAAAAGATTGAAAGAGCTTAAAGAACAAAAGAAAAAAGAAGCTAAAGAGAAAAAGAAGAAAAAAAGTAAAAAGGGTAAAAAAGACGAAAAGATCGAAAACATGAATATTCCGGGAGAATAATAAAGATTTTTCCCAACCCTAATTTCCTTTCCGAGAAGGGCCGTGGCATCCGCTACGGCCCTTTACTTTTTATACATTACTTTAATTTCAAATACGCTTGAAATAATACAATTCCCCCTGCTACGGATACATTTAATGAATGCTTAGTACCCTCCTGCGGGATTTCAATACAAGCATCCAGCAAGGGCAATAATTCAGTACTTAATCCTTCCACTTCGTTCCCCAAAAAAAGAGCATATTTCAAACTTGGTTCAAATACATAATCTTGAACTAAAACAGAAGTATTGGTTTGTTCTATTCCTAATAACAAATATGATTCCTGTTTCAACCTTTTAGCTAACACAACCGTATTCTCTGCATATTCCCAATCCACACTCTCCGTAGCTCCTAAGGCAGTTTTTGTGATTTCTCGGTGTGGCGGCTGCCCAGTTATTCCACATAAATAAATTTTATTGACCCTGAATGCATCTGAAGTTCTAAAAATAGCGCCGGTATTCATCATACTTCTAATATTGTCAAGTACCACTACCACAGGTAATTTTGTGCTCAATTTGAATGCTTCAAGGCTTGGACGATTTAATTCGTGCAATTTTAATTTTTTCATACAGAATACAGTGCGTAATTTTGGCAAAAATAAGGAAAAAGGATGGCAGTTAAAGAAACACCCTTAATGAAGCAATACTACGAGGTAAAACAGAAACATCCTGATGCCTTGTTATTGTTTAGGGTTGGAGATTTTTACGAAACCTTTTCCGAGGATGCCATTAAGGCATCGCATCTTCTAGGGATAACGTTAACCAAACGTGCAAACGGTTCAGCCTCCTCAGTAGAATTGGCAGGATTTCCCTATCATAGCCTGGATACCTATTTACCTAAACTTATTGCAGCTGGTCAACGTGTAGCTATTTGTGAACAATTAGAAGATCCAAAAAAACAAAAACTTTAGTCCAAAGAGGCGTTACAGAGCTCATCACCCCCGGAACTTCCACCAATGATAAAGTTTTAGATCATAATAAAAATAATTATTTAGCCTCAATACAATTTGGTGCCCATAAAATGGGCGTTGCACTTCTAGACTTAAGCACCGGTGAATTTTTTATTTCTGAGGGTGATGATAGTCATGTTTCCAAGGTGCTGCAAAGTATGAATCCCAGCGAAGTTTTATATTCTCGTGCCAGAAACAAGGATTTTGAAAATTTACTAAAAGATCAATATTATTCTTATTCATTAGAGGATTGGTTATTCTCAAAAGATTTTGCTTACGAGAAATTAATTCGTCATTTTAATACACAAAATCTAAAGGGATTTGGGGTAGAGGAATTGCCTGAGGGTATAGCTGCTGCGGGTGTTATTTTACATTACCTCAGCGAAAATAAACATTCCAGACTGCAGCACATCAGCAGAATCAGCAGACTGGACGCTGAAAATTATGTTTGGCTCGATAAATTTACTATTCGTAATTTAGAATTATTGCAAGCAGTTCATGGTGAAGGGACATCTTTATTAGACATTTTGAATCATACGCAGTCACCAATGGGTGCAAGAATGCTTCAAAAATGGATTGTATTGCCATTGCGCGAACTAAATCCTATAGAAGAACGCTTAAAGTTAACCCAATACTTTTTTGAAAATACTGACCTGGGACAAATACTGAGACAAGAACTTTCCCATGTTGGCGATTTGGAACGATTAATATCAAAAGTAAGCCTTCAAAAAGCTAATCCCAGAGAAGTTGTTCAATTAAAGCGTTCATTAGCTATTGTCGCTAAAGTAAAAACAATATGTCAAAATTCAAATCTTCCGGCTTTAATTCAGTTGGCAGATCAAATGAATTCCTGTCTTGTGATTCATGATAGAATCAATACCATGTTGGTAGATGACCCTCCTATTGCATTAGCCAAAGGTGGTACAATAAAGCAAGGCATATCCGCAGAATTGGATGAATGGAGACAAATTGCCTATTCAGGGAAGGATTACTTATTAGGTATTCAAAAGAAAGAAGCTGAAAAAACGGGTATCTCTTCTCTTAAAATTTCATATAATAATGTTTTCGGATATTTTTTAGAAGTTACGCATACGCATAAAGATAAGGTTCCTTCGGAATGGATAAGAAAACAAACGCTGGTAAATGCTGAACGTTATATCACTGAAGAATTAAAGCAATATGAAGAGAAAATTCTTCAAGCAGAAGATAGAATTCAAAACCTTGAAAAATCACTTTATGACCAATTGATTTATGAAATTTCTGAATATACCGTACTGATTCAACAAAATGCAAGTGTTTTAGCGCGCTTAGATTGTATCCTATCTTTAGCCTATGTGGCCATTTTAAATAATTACTGTAAACCGGAAATTGATAATAGTCTGGTATTAGATATAAAAGATGGTCGCCATCCGGTCATTGAAAAGAATTTAGCTATCGGAGAAGCCTATATTCCTAATGATATTTTTTTAGATAATGATTCACAACAAATCATTATCCTAACAGGGCCTAATATGTCAGGTAAATCTGCCATTCTTCGTCAAACTGCGCTGATCACCTTAATGGCACAAATAGGAAGTTTTGTTCCTGCATCAGCGGCTAGAATTGGAATAGTTGATAAAATATTTACTCGGGTAGGTGCATCAGATAACCTTTCGGTGGGTGAATCTACATTTATGGTCGAAATGACTGAAACGGCAAATATTTTAAATAATCTGGGAAAAAGAAGTTTAATTATACTTGATGAAATTGGTAGAGGGACCAGTACTTATGATGGAATATCCATTGCTTGGGCAATTACGGAATACTTAAATTCCTTGGCTCATAAACCCAAAACCCTTTTTGCTACCCATTATCATGAATTAAATGAAATTGCCAAGGAGTCCACTGGTATCAGTAATTTTCATGTAAGCGTTAAGGAATTGCAAAATAAAGTCATTTTTTTACGGAAATTAGTTCCGGGTGGCAGTGAACATAGTTTCGGTATTCATGTGGCACAAATGGCAGGAATTCCTAACCAAGTGGTATTAAGAGCAGCCGAAATCCTCAGCGGTTTAGAATCTGAACGTAGTAAAATGGAAATTAATCCTAATACCGGAAATGTATCCTCCTTACAATTAAAAATGTTTGATTCTGAAGATGCCATCAGTCTTAAGCTTAAAGAAGATTTAAAATCTATTGATGTTAATACCTTAAGCCCAATCGAGGCTTTAATGAAATTAAATTATTTAAAAGGGCTTTTGAAGTAAGCCCTCATTAAATAAATTCATTATACTGTCTTACAATTATTTCATTTGTAAGGTTTTCAAGGAATAATATACAAAATTTGGATAATTGCCACTATACCTTTGTATCGAGGTTTATGAAGTAAAATAATAATCCATTTGAAAAAACTTTTACAAAGTATAATATTACTTTTAATTTTGTTATTTATGATCCCGCTTTCATTTAAGGCATTTGCCAATGATGAAAAAGCTTGGATCTTCATAACATCAGGAAATGTTACTGCCATTCCCGGACCGGCACATGAGTCAGTAAAATTAGTTTTTAACTCTAAGTGCGAATGTGAATATTCCTTACTCATGAGTGATATTACTGGTCGCATTGTATACAAAGAAAAATTTTTATGCAAAAAAGGCGAAATAACTAAAGTAATCAGTCATTTGTCCGAATTTCCGCACGGCTCCTATATTATTACTATATCTAATAGTTCTGATGAAGCCATAAGAATTAAAATAGAGCATTAAACAAATCTTAAATAGTTTTCTAAAGCGGCGCTATAAATATTTTGGCGCCGCTTTTTTCATTTGCATATCCTATTAAACCTTCTCTTATGACTAATGTCCAAAGAACAAAGAAATATTAAAAATATGAGAACACTAAAAAGTTTATTAGCCTCTACTTTCCTTATGCTAATCATGTTAGTACAAGTTGAAACAATTTATGCTCAAAATGCAAAACAAGAAGTAAAAAGCAAAGAACGGATTGAAAAATTGAAATCTGCCTTAGGTGTCAATGATGAAATTGCACAGAAAATTGTTGCCATTGAAAAAGATGCTCATGATAAAGTTATGGAATTAAGAAAAAACAATACCGGTGATAAACAGGCTATTCGTCCGCAAATGCAAGCTATTAGAAAAGAAAGAGATGATAAAATTGCCGGAATTTTAACTAAAGAACAAATGCAAAAATTCCAAGACCTTGAAAAGCAAAAAATGATGGAACATAAAGAAAAAGGTAGTAACGAATAATTGATTGTATTTTAATAGTTTGGTGGCTCGGTTCTCCGAGCCTTTTTTGTTTAAATAGTATAAGAATTAATATTTTTTTACGCTTATCTAAAATTATATTTAGATTTGAAAAAGTAAATTACAACTATTAAAAATGAAGTACTTTTTTGTTTTATGCTTTCTTATTATAGCTCCCCTTGCCTACGGACAACACAATTCAATTTTAACTTATCCCGATGGTAGTACCTATGAAGGTGATACCCTAGGTAAAATACGCCATGGTCAAGGAACTTGCACTTACAAAAATGGCGATAAATACATTGGTCATTGGGAAAATGATTTGCAAAATGGACCCGGTACATTGATTGAAAAAAATGGCACCTTATACAAAGGAACCTATGTTAACGGTCGTTTAAACGGTTTAGGTGAATGTTTTTTACCGGATGGTTCTCACTATGAAGGTATGTTTCGCGATGATAAATTTAATGGACAAGGTAGTTTCTTTTACCCAAATGGTGATAAATACATCGGCAATTGGGTCGATGGTAAAAAAGAAGGGCAAGGCGTCTTTCATCACCAAGATGGGAATGAAGAGAACGGTATATGGAAAGATAATAAATTCACCGGTCCTTCCATGAAAGCACCTGAACCAAAACCTAATTCTAGTGCTACCGTGCCTCAACCCGAGTCAAAAAAACCGGGTCAAAAAAAGAAAACTAAATAGGGGCACCGTAAATCAAGGAGCAATTCTTGACAAATGCCATTTATTATTTATTAGGGTATAAACAATTCTATCATGCAATCTACTGGGTCTTCCCTGCCAAAACTCTATTTTGTGTGGTTTAATACGATATCCCCCCCAAAATGGAGGTCTGGGTGGAATATTTTCACCATATTGCTCAGTAATTTGTTTTAATCTTTTTTCTAAGTCTTCCTTCGTGATATTTGAACTTTGTGGGGATGCCCAGGCACCTAATCTGGAACCTGCCGGCCTGGATACATAATACGCATCAGATTCTACAGTACTAACCATTTCAACTATTCCCTCTACCCTAACTTGGCGTTCTAAAGCATGCCAGAAAAAAGTCATCGCTGCCCTAGGATTTAATTTCAATTCCTGTCCTTTCCTACTTTCATAATTGGAATAGAAAACAAAACCCTGCTCATCAAAACCTTTCAATAATACAATGCGTACAGAGGGGCTTCCATCCGGTGTAGCCGTTCCAAGTGCAAAGGCATTGGGTTCATTTATTTCACCCTTCAGTGCTTCTTCAAACCACCATCCAAACTGCTGCATAGGATCATGACTAACACTATTTTCACTCAATTCTTCTTTTGAATATTCTTGTCGTAAATGTGCTATTGATGTCATGCTTTTTATTTTAATATTTGATCAGCGTGTTTATCCGTTTGAACCTTTGCAATTATTCGTTCAATTTCTCCCTTTTCATCAATAATAAAAGTAGTTCTTTTTATACCCATATATTTGCGTCCGTACAAATTCTTCTCCCCATATACCCCATAGGCATTGATTACCGACATATCGGTATCTGCACCTAAATCAAAAGGTAAACTATATTTTTCCGCAAATTTGCTATGCGATTTTTCATCATTTGCACTTATGCCAATTATTTCATATCCTTTTGCACGCATATCTGCATAATTATCCCTCAAATTGCAAGCCTCCTTGGTACAACCCGGGGTATCATCTTCCGGATAAAAATATAAAACTACTTTTTTACCTTTAAAATCTGCTAAATTAATAGTCTTACCATTCTGATTTTTAATACTAAAACTTGGAGCTTTGTCTCCTACTTTTAATGTTTCCATATTTCAATTTTATTTGCTTAAATGTAATAAATATAATTTCCTGCAAGCCGATGCTCGACTATTCGGATTTATAAACTTTGTATTGAGTAAGGCCACTGCAAAATATGGCTTAGCCATTATGGTATCAATTTTATAATGTGCTTCTGCCTTTACAATATCAGTTAATTTTTCACGCTCCACTCTTATATAAAAGGATCCTTGTTTTTGATATACGGAATCTAATTGCTTTTCTGTAAATAAAACAGGAACGATACTCCTACTGTAAAAATTAATAGAACGTGTAGACTCTGCATAGGCAAAAAACTGATGTTCCGGGATTTTATTTGCCGCTACCCATCTTCCTATGCTATTATCCGATTGGTATTTCAATAATTCCGGATATACCGATGCATTTATCATATAATTTGCTCCTACCATCGTCAATACACTCAAATAAATAAGCTTATGCGGAAAGCTTTTTACTTTTAATGCAAACCATAAAATTAATAACCCAAATAATATTCCTATCACCGGTATCCAGCTATGGGAGGCAGGGAAGAAATAAGTACACAAGCTTAGTGCTAATAACGATATAATTATTAATATAATATGGGTGGCAGCAGCCAGCCATTTATATATTTTAGATCTTGCCTCAAACAAATAAACCATATAGCTGGCCGTAAGAATAGCCGAATAGGGCATTAAAACATATATGTAATGCGGCAATTTATACTTTGATAATGATAATGCAAGGAAAGCTAATAAAAATGCACCAAACGAGAATAATTCAACATCCTTACTAAAAAACTTTTCACGCAATATTTTAAGACCTTTCCAAAATATGGCGGGGAACAAAAATAAGGTCCATGGCAAAAATTGCCACGCTATATTATGAACGAAAAATAAATAACCGCTATCATTTTTCCATTCACTTTCCCCGGTTATTCTACCAAAACTTTGTGTCCATAAAAAAAACCTAGGTCCTTTAACACCATATTGTTCATATAAGCCGTACAACATAGGACTAAGCATTAAAGCCACTATCATCAGGCCCATTAGCCATTGCCACTTAAATATTAACTTCCACTGACGCTTTAGAACTATTTCTGTACCAAATGCAAAGATTGGAATCATCATCCCAATGGGCCCTTTGGCAAGCATGGCTAATCCAATCCCGATAAAGCCTAATACCACATGAATCAGTTTACCATTTTTTGTAAATAAACTCAATTGCCAGATGCAAAAAATTATTGCGCCTGTAAGCATGGTATCGGTGCGAACATCATTAACAAATATAAAAAATGCTTGTGCGGAGGCCAATATTAATGCTGCAAAATATGCCACTTGTTCACCGTAATACAATTTTGCAAAACGATAGGTACTGTATATGGCCAAAATTGCAAATAAGAGAGAAGGAAATTTAAATACGAAGTTAGATACCCCGAATACTGCATAAAATGTGGATGTAATCCAAAAAATAAGTGGCGGCTTATCCAAATAGTTTCTTCCGCAATCCAATATTTGCAAATAATGTTTAGAAACCAACATTTCGCGGCTCATAGCTGCATATTGTGCAGCATCTACATCCATTACATCTATAAATAAACCAATAATATAGACTACAAATAGCAGTACAAAGGGCAAACATATTAAATACGGATATTTTTTAATAAATTGCTGCACAGATCTTGCATCGTTATTCATTAAGCAAAGTTACTATTATACTTTGGGAAAATTTTGGTACCGATTAAAGATTAGCTAAGGTCTTGAAAACGAAAATTTATCATTTTTACAACATAAACAATTGATTATTAACATTTTTTGAAAAAACTATCATGACAAAAAACCTTAATGCCCTGATTATAGGGCTCAGTATTATTATTACCGCAGGAATTTTAGCCCATTCTTTCAAAACACGAAACAAGCTAAATAATACCATAAGTGTTACCGGTTTAGGGAAACAAGATTTTGTATCAGACTTAATTGTTTGGAATGGAAGATTTATGGAAAAAAGCACCAACCTCAAAGAAGCTTACGCTGGTTTGGATAAAAAGAGGGAATACATAAAAAACTATTTACTTAGCAAAGGCATAAAAATGGATAAAATTGTCTTTTCATCTGTTAATATTGAAAAAGAATATGATGATGAATTTAATAACGAAGGGAAGAAAATAAAATCTGTTTTTACCGGATACGCGCTTCATCAATCCGTCCAAATTGAATCAAATGAAGTAGATAAAGTGGAAAATATCAGCAGGCAAATCACCGAACTGATCAATGCAGGTATTGAAATTTATTCAGATATGCCTCAATATTATTACACCAAACTTGCTGAACTTAAAATTCGTATGATTGCCGAAGCTACCAAGGATGCTAATTTAAGAGCGCAAAAAATTGCAAGCAATGCTCAGGCTAGCATTGGGCATTTAAAAAATGCTGATATGGGTGTCTTTCAAATAACAGGACAAAATTCTTCAGAAGATTATTCTGCCGGCGGTTCATTTAATACTACTTCAAAAAGGAAAACAGCCTCCATTACGATTAAACTTGAATATGAAGTGAATTAAATCCTAACGATTAAATTTCCAACTTTCTGTTCTGGTATTATTTCTTTGATCAGTTACGCTTAGTTCAATAATATGGGAACCATTGCTGCAATATTCATCAAAATCATACCAGTATTTTAATTTTTTCAAGTCACATTTTAACAATATCCAATGTCCGTCAATACTAGCTCTGAAAGATTTAATGCCACTTAAATTATCAGATATGGTAAATATTATTGCTTTTTTACCTCCCAAATGAGCACCATTACTAATATTTACCGGATGAATGCTAGGTGCCGTAGTATCCACCATTAAATAAAAATCGCCCAAAGCTTTGGCTGATGCGCTCACCCAATCATGAGCATATACCCCACCTATATAACCACGCATATCATTCATTACACAAACTTTGTCACGCAAATGTTGAGGTAAAGAACTTGCATTAATACTAATATCGCAATCTTTAGCAAAAGGCGTATAAGCATCGTCCACATGATAAATATCCGAATACATTTTAGCTTTTTTCGGTAAAACTTTAAAACTAAATCCCATATTATCATAGAGTGAATATGCTTGCATTTTCAATTTAAAATTTGCGTTTGAAAATGAATTAATATTCCTATAATTGAATATAGTATCAAAGTTTTTTTGCTTCTTAGGATGAAGGGATGCTTCATCGGCATGATGAATGATAAAATCAAGATTTGCAGCACTGTCATTCAAATCCTTAACCACATAACTCATATTAATTTTATCCTTTGAAATAAATAACCTTCCTTTATTTTCCATATGGACATAAATATCTAATGAATCGTGTGGCAAACAATAACTACGTTCAAACCACCGATTAAACTTTACAAATTCAGGATAATCCGTATGAGCATTAATATAATTCTGTTTATAAAATTCAACCTTGGCCAATTGCTGTGTAAATATATTTTTATGATCTGCAAATAATTGCACTTTAAATGGCGCTAATGTGCTCTCAAAATCGGAATAATGATCTACGGCTCTTATGGCAAAACCAATGGTACCTCTACCTTCTATTTTGGATACTCCACTCAACACAAAATGCCCATGTTTTTGATGTTGAACGTCAATGATAATTCCTTGTCCATAAATTGCATCTTTCCTGCCACTTTTAGTATAAACACTAATGAAGGAATGTGAATCTAAAGGATAAATTTTTATGCTCTTAATGACCGGCGGATAAATATCTTTCACCATCCCTTTCATAAATAACATAGGATTAATGCATGCTTCAGTAATGGTTTCCCTAATTTCAAAATGTAAATGAGGCGCACGTGAAGCACCTGAATTTCCTGAATACCCGATTAATTGTCCTTTTTTAACATGAAATTTTTCAGCATCCGGATGAATGTCTTGTTCAAAACTTTGTGTCCGATATTGTTCTTTCTTGACGAAATTATTTATTTCATCGCTAAAGCGCTGCATATGCCCATAGAGCGTCGTAAACCCATTGGGATGGCAAATATGCAGTGCGTTGCCATAATTGTAACCTTGCACCCTTATACGGCTGATCCATCCATCAGCAGCCGCATACACCGGCATGCCTTCCGCACCATTGGTTCTAATATCAAATCCACTATGAAAATGATTAAAACGTAATTCGCCAAAGGAGCCTGACAACGTAATAGGAATATCAACAGGGTTCCTAAAATAATTCTGAGGATAATTTTGGGCTTCTGTAACTGAAAAAGTCAGAATAATCAAGCTCATCGTGACTATTCCCTTATGAAACTTTCGTAAAATAAAATTCATTTAATATTTTATTTTACTCTGAAATTTAAAACTTCTTCGTTTCCAATAAAACCAGTCAAATGATCGTTAATGTTTACAGGCCCTACCCCTTTGGGAGTACCTGTATAAATTAAATCTCCGGTTTTTAAAGTAAAATAATTCGAAATAAAAGATATTAACTTATCGTATGGAAAGAGCATTAAGGAGGTATTACCTTCCTGCACCTTTTGATTATTTTTTTCCAAATAAAAATCCAGATTCTTTAAATCAGTATTATTTGATAATGGTATCCAGTTACCAATTACTGCAGAATGGTCAAAGGATTTTGCCAACTCCCAAGGCAATCCTTTAGCTTTTAATTCGGATTGCAAATTTCGTTCTGTAAAATCAATCCCTAAGGTGAAATGGCTTACATATTCGTGGGCAAACTTTTCTGCTATAAATTTGCCATTCTTTGCTATCTTCAACACTATTTCCGCCTCATGATGAACTTCAGTGCTCCAAGGAGGTAAAAAGAAAGGACGATTATCTTTAAGTAAAGCGGTATCGGGCTTTAAAAAAATTACAGGTTTATCAGGAATTTCATTTTTGAGCTCTAAAGCATGGTCCACATAATTCCTGCCAACACAAATAATTTTCATAAACGTTTTCCCTGTAAAATTTAACTATTTAGTTTTTCCAATTCAGCATTGATAAATTGTGCCAACTTTTTAATATAAGGCCTTGAAAAATCAAAACTAATTCCGGCAGTTTTGTAAATTTCCGGAACACTACGTGTATAGCCTAATCTTAATGCTTCAATATATTGCTTTAATCCTTGTTCGGGATCCAAATTACAATTTTTCCAAACGGCTAATGCTCCTAATTGTGCAATGCCATACTCAATATAATAGAAGGGCACTTCAAAAATATGTAATTGTCTTTGCCAACCTATGGATTTATACATTTCATATTCACTCCAATCTGTAATATCGGTATGGAATTCATTATAAATTGCTAACCATTGCTTGGTACGTTCTTCATGGGTATGTTCCGGATGGGTATAAATCCAATTTTGAAATTTATCTACCGAAGCAATCCATGGCAAAATTTCAATAATTCCTTCTAATTGTTCCTGCTTAGCACGTTTTAAATCATCCGGATGATTAAAAAACACCTCCCAGGCATCCATGGAAATTAATTCCATACTCATGGAAGCTAATTCTGCTACTTCGGACGGTGTATGTTTAAATGCATTTAATTTCAAATTTCTGGTCAAAAATGAATGAATAGCATGACCACCTTCATGCAACATCGTTACCAAATCTCTAAATTTTCCCGAGGAATTCATAAATATAAAAGGAATCCCAATCTCATCCAAAGGATAATTATAACCACCCGGTGCTTTTCCTTTTCTGGATTCTAAATCCAAGTATCCCATTTCATCCATAATGCGGATATAATCTCCTAAAATTGGATGCATTTTTTCAAAGCACTTAATCGTTTTTTCAACTAATTCCTTGCTGTTTTCATAAGGACGGAGTGCCGGTTTGCCACTGGTTTCTGCATCTAAATCATATGGCTTTAAAACATCAAGCTTTAAGGCAGATTTTCTATGCAGAATAATATTATTTACGATAGGTACAATTTCTTCTTTTACACTTTCATGAAAATGATAAACATCCTCTTGGGTATAATCAAAGCGTCCTAAAGCTTTAAATTTATAGTCTCTATAATTTTCAAATCCCGCGTTTAAAGCAATTTGATGACGAATTTTTACTAACCCGTCAAAAAGGGTATCCAAAGCATCAGCATCGACAGCGCGGCGTGCATTCATTTTTTCATACACCTCCTTGCGTACATTTCTATCAGGATCCTTTAAGAATTTTGCCGCTTGTGCCAGCGTAAATTCCTGCCCATCATGGTGGATGGTCATTTGTGATACGATATCAGCATATTTTTGAGCTTCTTCCTCTGATTTGGTAAATAAAGGAATATTCTCCTCCCTATATAACTCAACCTCATTTTTAACGGAACGGATATAAATATCATACGCTTCATCTTTCAATTCCGAAATAAAAGGACATGCAATTAATTTCCTATTTAAATCATGCTCATAAGGTGCAGCGAAAGGCTTTATTTCATTAATGTAGTATAAATACTTGGCACGAATTACTTCATCTTCCGTATTGCGGGTAAAATTTATATAGCGCCAGGCAGAATCTTCACTCAGGTAGGATTCCATTTCACTCCAATCTGCCAGCCATTGCTTAAGATCTTCCGTAGTATTAAATACCCGACTTTTCAAATCCTCATAGAAAGGTTTTATGCTTTCCCAATTGCTAAGGTTGAAATCTTCCGGCAAAAATTGCCTTGATATTTTACTGATGTGCGGTCGTTCCAATTCAAACATAGGGATATTTTTTGCAGTTTTGACGTTGCAAGATAATACATCAAAACTTAAATTGTTCAGGCTTCGTTATTTTCCTTTACAGATTCTTCAACAGCCGGCACTTCATCTGCCCTGCTAAATTTGGATAGAATTTCATACCATTTGAGGATTTTTTTCATATCTGAAACATATACTCTTTCCACATCATGGCTTGGTGCAACTTCCTTAAAATAACTTTTTATGGCAACTGCATCACTTTTGGCATCTACTGAGGGTGCTAAACCATCCCTTTTTTCAATATTTTCAAATATTTGCCTCAAAGCCAAATCTTCTTCCTCATTGGTGAAAATTGTTATTTCGTCTAACATGGCTACTTGGTAATTATTTTGGACCGGCATTTTAGTCCTCTTTTCATCGACAGTTTCTACAATTACACCTTTAGCTGTTTGTGTAACAATACAATACAAACCAGGTTTGCCTGTAATGGTCAGGATATCTTTTAAGTTTAGCATTTGTTATGTTTTGAGTGGGCAAAGGTACAATTGCAGAAACATTCTCCAAAGAAATATAATAAGCTCTTTACAAGATTATATAAGTATTTTTAATTGATTAATTATCAATTAATTAAATATTCCAAAGCCTTGATATATTATTTAGCGCTCGCTTTGGCAGGCTTTTTATCTCTACCGCCAAAAATGGAGAAATGTACATATCGTTTAGGATTAGCCTTCAAATCTTGAATTAAACCATCCAGATCTTTACTGGCAATTTCCAAATTGTTGTACATCTTATCATCATTTATTAAAAGACCTAAGGTGCCTTTTCCGGAATTTATTTTGGTTATTATTTCATTAACTTGACGCATAGCAAGGTCAGCCTCTTTAATGGTTTGCTTCAAATTGGAAGCCCTCAACGAATCAGAAATGGCACCAAAATTTTCAATGGCTCTATTTATTGCAGTACTATTTGATTTAAAATTGGAGGTAATGGATTGAACATCCAATAATATGGAACGAATACGACCGGTTTCATTTACTGCAAAGCTATCCACCTGTCCACTAACCTTTTCAATATTTCTTACGGTTCTATTGATAGAATGAAAAGAGGCTTTCAAATCTCTTTTGGTGTCTTCATTCAATATCTCATTAAAGCCGTTCACCACAGTATCTACCGATCCTAATAAAGTTTCAATTTTATCTTTCACCGGTGCCACTACTTTACTAATCGATGAACTAAGACTCAATTCAATATCTCCGGCAATAGTATCCTTAGTTTTTACAAACAGTTTGGAATTCCCGGGCATCAATTCTAAAGCCTTTGATCCCAAAATATCAGAGCTAATAATTTTTGCAACTGAATTTGTGGGCAATTTCACATCTTCATTGACATGAAAAATCACTTTAATCTTTCTGTTAGGCTCATTTAATAGTTCTAAATCATCCACCCTGCCAACGGCTAAGCCATAGAGTAATACAGGATTACCTTTGTTTAATCCATCTATATTATTATATCGCGCACTAAGTTTAATTTCACTGGTAAAGAGTTCATTCCCTTTCAAAAAATTAAACCCTAATATTAAAATGACAATAGCAATGGCTGCCATAGCCCCGATTTTAGTTTCGTTGGATATTTTCATTATTTTTGTTTGAGTGAGTCCAATCTAATGAACTATTTGTTTTTTTTAGTGGAATGTACTTCTTCTTTATATTCTTTTAAAGCTTCAAAAATGCCATTAGCTAAGGATTCTTGCCCATCATCACTACATAAGAATTTTCGTTCACCCTCATTGCTAAGAAATCCGGTTTCAATGAGCACGCTTGGCATGGTAGTTTTCCATAACACCAAAAAGCCAGCTTGTTTAACACCTAAACTTAAGCGTTTGGTTTCATTCTTAAATTGCTTTTCTACTTTTGATGCAAATCTTATACTTTGCTCAAGGTGTACATTTTGATACATCGAAAATATAATATTGGCCTCCGGTGATTTAGGATCAAAGCCGTCATATCTCTTAGAATAGTCATTTTCCATTAAAACCACAGAATTTTCTCTTTTTGCAACTTCTAAATTTTCATTGGTTTTATGCAAGCCCATGGTATAGGTTTCGGTTCCTTTTGCACTAGGTTTCTCGTTGGCATTCACATGAATAGAGATAAAGAAATCGGCATTATTTTTATTAGCAATACTAGCCCTTTCCCATAATTCTACGAAACGATCATCATCTCTTGTGTAAATAACATTGACGTCGGTAAGGTTTTCCTTTATAATTTTGCCAAGCTTTAATGCTATGGCCAACGTAATGTTCTTTTCCTTTTTACCACCATATTGGCATCCGGGGTCATGTCCTCCGTGGCCTGCATCTATCACGATAGTGTGCATACCGGCCTTTTTATTCATCGGTAAAAATGAAGAACAACATGCTAAGGCAATAAAAATAAGCAGAAAGCCTATATTTCGCATGATTCTTGTATTAGCCCTTTCTTATTTATCAAACCCACACTGCAAAATTAACGGAATTTAGATGGTAATCTCTTTTATTAATTGCAAATTTTCAATAAAAGTGCCGATAATAACGGTTTTTTTAATTGTTTGTGCAATAAATTCCCGTGCATTTGTAACAACTAAATTTTCCACGGAAGCTAAAGATAGCATCAAAAAAGATACCATAAGAATTAAAAAAGATAGTCTTAAAACTAAAACTAGTCCTAATGGTATTGACGCCGAAATAAAATATAACGCCAAGGATTCAATTATTTTTGATGTTGAGAACAAAATGGCATATTTATACGGTAGTGCTCATATTACCTATCAGGATATTGCTTTAGATGCCGCTAAAATTATTATCAATTGGCAAAAAGATGAGGTTTATGCAGAAGGGATGAAGGATACCTCCGGGAAAATGGTTGGTATGCCTGTATTTAAGGAAAAGGATCAAAGCTATAAATCTTCCCGCATGGCCTATAATTTTAAATCAAAAAAGGGGAAGGTATTTGAGTTGGTAACCAATGAAGGCGAAGGATATATACACGTTCCTGAAGGCAAATATGTTAAAAGTGATTCCAGCAATATTATTTATGCCAGAGATGCAAAATATACCACTTGTAGTGATAATGACCCACATTTTTACATCAAAGCAAGTAAATTAAAAATCATTCCAAAGGATAAAATTATAACAAGTACTTCAGTAATGTATATTGAAGATGTACCAATTCCTTTAATTCTACCTTTTGGATTTTTCCCGGCGCAAAGCAGACGCTCCTCCGGATTGGTATTTCCGACCTATGGAGAAGACCAAAATAGAGGCGGTTTTTTTCTACGCGGCTTAGGCTATTATTTCGGTTTAAGTGATTATTGGGATGTAAAAGCAACAGGTGATTTTTACGCAAATGGCGGATGGGGTACCATTGTTACAGGTAATTATTCTTCCAGATATCACGCATTGGGTAGCCTGAACTTCGGATTTTCTCATTTAATTGTTGGATTAGAAGATACCAAACAAGAAATTACCCAACAATTTAATATTAACTGGATGCATCGTCAGGATCCAAAAGAAAACCCTGGTTTCAACTTTACATCCAGCGTTAATTTTGGTAGTGCAAAATATCTTCAAAATAATTCCTTCGATTTAACGCAGCGCTTAAATAATAATATGTCGTCCAATATTGTATTAAGCAAAACTTTTGCATTGTTTGGCACTACCTCCCAACTGAGTGCCGCCTTAACCCATAGTCAGAATTCTCAAACCCGTAGTTTTACCATGCAATTGCCTCAACTTAATTATAGCATCTCAAGATTTACCTTGTTCAAAAGTCATGCTACTGTAGTTAAGCCGCATTGGTGGGATAATTTAGGCATGGATTATAACGCAAAATTTCTAAACAATATAAATACTACAGATACCACACTCTTTAAAAGCAATTTTGCTGATGCTGTTAAAAAACTTTCAGTTTTAGGCTTTACGCAAACATCTAATTTGAACGTTCCGATAAAAGTTAAATTCTTTACACTCACCCCGGGTATAAATTATACCGGATATGGAAATTTTAAGCAGGATTTATTGAACTATGATGCTGCTTCTAAATCCCTGATTACAGATACTCGAAGCGGATTATTTTATTCCAATACCTACAAATTCAGTGCACAGCTCAGTACTCAGTTATATGGTACATTTATGGTTCATGCACTAGGGATTGAAGCCATCCGACATGTTATGACGCCTACCATCACTTTTCAATATGTACCGAATTTTGGTGCCGCCAGCAACTATGGTTATTATCGATATTATACAGATACTACAGGTAAAAAGGAATACAATACATTTGCAAGAAGTATTATCGGCTCACCGGATAAAGGACATTTTGGAGGTATTAATTTTGGTTTAAATAATTTCTTAGAAACTAAAGTTAAAAGCGCAAAAGATACGGCTACGGGAGGATTCAAAAAAATCAAAATTTTTGACCAATTTAATATTACTAACAGTTACAACTTTATTAAGGATTCAATGAAATTGGATGTGTTTAATATCGTTGCAAGTACTACTATTTTAGAAAGGTTCACCATAAATTCCAGTGCTATACTCGATCCCTATAAGGTTGATCAGTTTGGACATGATTATAATAAATTCATGTTTAATCCTAATGATATTATGCATTCGAGTTTTGGACGTATCACCAGTTTCAATTTTAGTACCGGATTTAATTTAAATCCTAAAGCTCAAAAGAAGGCTAATGAAGCTAGAAATTTGGACCCGCGCGTAGGTTATTACTACCCCGGAACTTATGTGGATTTTACAGTGCCTTGGAATCTAAATATTAATTATACCTATGGCTATTCCAATGCCTTTGTAGTAGGTCAGGCAAAAAATATTACACAAACCGTTCAAGCAAATGGCGGATTACAATTAACGCCCAATTGGAAAATAGAATATAGGGCCAATTATGATATTAAAAATGCTTCATTTAATAGCAGTAGCATTAATTTTACCAGGGACTTACATTGCTGGGTAATGAAGTTTCAGTGGGTTCCGCTGGGAATATATAAATCCTATTATTTCACTATCAATATAAAATCACCAACGCTGAAAGATTTAAAATACGATAAAAGAGAAAATTACCAATCTTATTATAAATAATTTGAGGTAATAATCTTTCTCATGGATGAAAAAAATCATTACCTCAAAACAATAATTTTATTTATTTCTCTATTTAGAAAAAAGGTCTATTTCGTCAAATTGGGTAGGAAGTAATACTTTTCCTGTGCCATCAATGAGTCCAAAAGATGCACCATCTGCTGTCACCTTAAAAATACCGCCTCCCAATGGTGTAATCTCTGAATATTGCGTATTGATGACCAACTTACCGCTTTTATCAATTACCCCTTGCATACCATTATTAGTTACCAATGCAAAGCCTTCGTTAAATTCTTGCCCTTGGTCAAATTGAGGATTAATAATTGTTTTGCCTGAAGCATCAATATAGCCCACTTTACCGCCAATAGTTACAAAGGCCATTCCTTCATTAAAATCACCGGCAGACTCATAATTACAAGGTATAATCATCTTATTGGTGGAATCGATATAACCGTATTTGCCATCTTTTTGAATAAATGCTTTGCCTTCATTAAAATCACCGGCTTCCTCATATTCCAAAGGAATAAGCACCATACCGGCACGATTTAAAAAACCAACTTTCAATACACCTTCTTTTGTTTTCTTAGCAACACGAAGCTTATTTTCGCTAAATTCAAATATATTAGGATAATTAGGAGGAACAATTTGCTTGCCCGCTTTATTAATTATGGCCAATCGAGGACCAATCTTTACTACAGCTAAACCATTTTGAAAAGATGAAGCATCATTGTAGGTGTTTTGAATAACTATCTTTCCGCTTTTATCCAC
The DNA here is from genome assembly GCA_903829945.1 of uncultured bacterium. GTDB lineage: Bacteria > Bacteroidota > Bacteroidia > CAILMK01 > CAILMK01 > CAILMK01. The sequence continues at coordinate 57,062 of CAIKRV010000002.1, forward strand.
ATAACCGTATTTATTTTCCTTTTTGAATACTGCCAAGCCATCTGAATAAGGTTTCATTTCATCAAATGAAGGACCATTTGCAAGGGGTTTGCCCAGCTTAGTCATCAAAGTTACTCTTTGAGTTTTAGGATCCGTTACTGCTTCTACACCATCTGCAAAGCCATTAAAAGCCACAAAATAACTTTCTGTATGAAATAAGCCTTTCCCAGTGGTATTAATTACATCTACGCCGGTACGACCTTCTTTGGTTACGATGGCTAAACCTTTTTTGAAAGTAAATCCATCGCTAAATTGTGGTTTAATGACCATGGTATTAGATTTATCAATGGCACCCCAAAGCGCACCTTGCTTTACGGAAGCCAAACCGTCACTAAAATCTCCGGCATCATCATAGATAGGTTTTATAACTATTTCTCCACGACGATTGATAAAACCGCATTTACCGCCTTTCTTAATTTTAGCCAATGCATTATCCTGAGCATATACCCCGATGGAAGTTATGACAAAGAAAAACATCAAAAATTTAACTGAATATAAGCCCAAACTTTTCATTTTATGATTATGTTATTGGTTATCTAATTTACTGTATGCGTGTAGATTAAAGCTTTCCGGTGGGCTGCACATATCATACCGGGAGAAAGAGTATATCCCTACCCTTCCTTATATAATTCGGCGAAATGTAGGTATTTTTTTTCGAATATTTAACATTTTTGATGGTAAAAAAAATATTTTTTGAGCCTTAAAGTAAATATTTAGAGCATTTGATGAGAAAATGTAACAATGTTGCATATTTTGTAGAAATGCCGGATTATTCACCATAATCATTAAAAATAACGCAACTTTGCAGCAAAAATATAGGGTACATTGTTACGCTTAAAAGTGCATAAATATACCCCAAATGGCTCCGTAGTATAATGGATAGTACGCAAGTTTCCGGAACTTGACATCCTGGTTCGATTCCAGGCGGAGCTACTTTTTTCCTATTTGCATTTTTCAAGAAAAAAAATCAAATTCCATTTTCAAAATTCCACTTTGTGTCTTTTTTTTGACAAGCGAGCCTAGAAATATTGAAAATTTTTAGACTTTTATCAAGTACTTACAAAATATTTTTATCCCACTATATTGGGAATTTTTAATCACGGTTAATATTGATACACGCTAAGTATAAAATTAAAATTTTATTTTTTTTAAGCTAATATTATTTGAAAATCAAGACTAAAAAATAAAGTTGCATTTTAAATTTTAGTTTCAATGGTTTTTCCAAATCCATAAATATTTTTTCGGTAAAAATGTGTGCAAAATTTAGGGTATAATTACAACTTAACTTTGTAATAATTATCAACACACACTATGAGCTTATCTAAACTTTCATGTATTGGTTTGGTTTGTTTCGCTTTTATAAATATACTAAGCGCACAAAATTCTAAAACTACATTATTATATCAATCTAAATTTTCTGCTCATCAAACTCATGCATTTGAAGAAAATCATGGCCAATTTCATAATGAAAAAAATGAGAGCATTCAAGAAATAAAGTATTTACTTCATGATAAAGGGATGCGATTAGC
>CAIKRV010000003.1 GCA_903829945.1 uncultured bacterium
GCTGCATTTACTACTTTCCTATAAGAATCATATAACTGATTCGGATATTCCAAAGCATTATATTTTTCGGTACAACTGATGGTAAATAAATTTCCTTCCTGGCTATACGAAGAAACAAAATCGGCCAACATCGTTCCATCCTGCATTTTGCAAGTCTGCATTATTTTACAAACTTCAGGATTAGCAATCATGTATCCATCCGGAATTTTAATTTCAATTTTACGAACGTATTGGTGTTTAAATTGAATTTGTACCGGGAATTTATGAATGGAATCCTCATACATTTCTTCCTGCCTTCCAATTAAAAGTCCGGCTTTCACCAATAATTTATCACCTGCATGTTCTATCAGATTTTCATCTTTTAAGTCGCATTCAATAACCATTGGTTTTATCAATGCATCATCCATGGTGCCATTTTGGATTTTAAGGTTGGAAACCACGCCGTCATTTCCGGTTACCTTGGTGTAATTATCTATAAGTTCGGTTTGTTTTTCACCTTTCAGGTATTCATATACCGGCTGGGTAAACATGGCAGAATAACCGCTCAACTCGTTTTTAATATGTACGGTGGATTCATTTCCCGTCTTAGTTAAATCCACCATGGCATATTGGGCATGAATAGATTTCTCCATGGCAGGTGCAGGAATGTTTTTTAATCGGCTGATACCGGATTTAAATCCGCCTACATCTACAATTTTAATAAAAATACCAGTTTGGCCTACCAATTCATATGGTAAATAGCCCAAACGAGTATAAAATAAAGAAGGTGACATATAATCATCTAAGTCCGGAAAATACAGCGCTGTATTTTTTAAATAATACCATGAATTAAATTCCGGATCCAGCGGGTCAACCATTCTATCAGAAGTAATGACGATTTGATAGGGCACATTTAAGGCATCAAGCACCAAACATGTTAACCTGAATAATCCAGGAGCCGTGCAGAGTTTGGTTTTAAAAATTTTATCAACGGTATTATTTTCAGGAGTTACATCATTACTGGTATTAATATTTTTCTTGAGGTAAAGTTCCAAGGCTTTGATTTGAGCTTCCCCTTTTAAATCTTTAACTTTTGCCGCTTTGATAATTGATTTGATGGCACTTTCTTCACCTTTTACAGCTTCAGTATACATCTTAAAATACTTTTCGGCAGCCAAATCATAAGTAAATAATCGAGCGTTATTTCTGGAATAATTATAGGCTAACTGAAATAATGCTTTTTTGCAATTGGCACGATAAGCCATGTATTTTTCTTCTTTGATTCCCGGGATGGTATCTACATGAATTAAAGCATGACGCTTGCCCTTGGTTAAAGTGTCATAGCTGGCTTGAGGCAATCCGTTGTATGACTTAAATTCAAATTTTAAATTGGAAGGAGAGAAGATTTCATAGGTCATATCCTTTTTATAAATCTCGTCCTGAAAATAATACATGGTATAAATATCAGGGGTTTCTTTAAGGGTATAAATAAATTCTTCCTCATATCCTTCTTTAAGATCTTCTATCGGTAACATTTTGTATGAGCCTGAATTATCGACATCATCCGCTTCTTTTAAATTACGAGAATTGGTTACGGATACTTTACCGTCCGGACTGATGGTACGCGCTTTCACGGATAAAAAATCAACCACACCAATGGAGGGGATATATAATTTATTATAAGCACTTACTTTAGCAGCAGAATTTATGCGCAATATTTTATGAACCGTACGATATTCTACCAATTCATTATCTTCATAAGCATATTCCAAAGTCAGCTTTAATTTAAGAACGATAATATCTTTGGTGGATTCTTCCTTGCTTATTTGATGGTAGCTCGGGTTTTTATCCCAATCGTAGTTTTTATAATACAGCTGGGCAAAAGCAGTATTGCCAAGCAATAACAAAAACACTAAAATGATTTTTTTCATGGTAGATTAATTGATATGGTTTCTGAATAGTTTTGTTTTAATTGTTTGAGCATATTTGAAAATTCATTCATTTCCGTAGCATCTATGAGCAATTCATTAATATAGATTTTACGCTCCATAATAATTTTTTGTCCCACTACCTTATAATGAATAGAAAAACCATAATGTTCTTTTTGGAATTGTGCATCTTTTGGGAGGTAGGTAATTTTACCTCCGGCAGGAATATCCAAACTCACGGTCGTAGCATGTACATGTTTAAAATCATGTTCAATAGGAATTTTTCTTTGATTAGAAAAATCATATTCATCAGCTACCGGTTTACTGATATTCATATTGATAAATATTTCTTTATCCAAGCGTTGAATATAGCTGGGCAAAGTAAAATTAAACATTACTTCGGTAGGTTTTTCCCGGTCCTTTTGATTTTGCGTAGAGGCTTGCGCTACAGAAATTTTATTATTACCGGTAGCAAAACGCGTTCTGATAAAATCCGCCAAATCATCATTTTTTAAGTTATCTAAATTCCTATCCAAGCCTTCTTTAGGGAATCCGCTAAACCTGGTTAATTGAGTCCCATTTAATATTTTATCATTAATGGCAATGTGAATAGAATCAAATCGAGTATTTTTTTCCATAGGAATTTCCGGAACTTTGAGCACTTCAAAATGGGTGCTGTCAATACCAATCAATCCTTCTTTGCCTTGAATCATACTGGTAGGGAAATACCATGCCTGATGTTTTCCCGTACCATCCAAAAAGTATCCTTCACCACTTTGCGTTTTTATATAAACAATCATGTGATTAAAACACATAGGAGAGGGGAACTTGCTACAGGCATAGGGCTTATCCCGCGTTCCAATCCACGTTAAATGCGAATTGATACCTGCAATCGTCATTAGGGTATTGGTAAGATTGGCGATATCCTTACAGTCGCCATATTTGTGTTTTAAAATATCCGAAGCCTGTCTTGGAATAAAGCCACCCAATTTATCTTCAATGGCCAAATATTTTATATTATCCTGTACAAAAGAAAAAATAGCTTTTATCTTTTCTTGTTCGGTACTTGCATTTTTGGTTAAAGAATCTACCGTAAATTTTAATTGCTTATGCACTTCCTTATCTATGGTGCTGATAAATCCGGATTGCCATTTGAATAGATCCTTAACTTCATTTAACAGGTCTATGCGCTTACCGTTAGCGGCCGTATAAGACTTAATACGGAAAATAATATGAGGTACATAATAACGAGAAGGCACCTGATCACTGTAAGAATTGCTAAAGGGCAATACTTTTTCTGCTTTCCAGTTATAAATTTTTGATTTTGCTGTTTCGGTTTGTGAAAATACTATATGAAAAGTATCCGCATTGAGTAATTCAAAAGATATTTCCATATCCTTAGGACATTCTAGCGAAACTCCACTTTCATCCACAGGTATTCCCGATTGAAAGAAAAATGAGCCGAAAAAGCGCGGTTCTTTATACTGGTCAGTATATTTAATAAAGGTTTCAGCACCTTTTATCAATCCTTCATAAAAAACAGATTTGGTAATTTCATCATCAAAAAATATTCCTTCACTGACAGAGGAAGAAATCTTAATGTCCTTTACCGGAAAACGCTTCATCTTTTTACCGTTTGGCACTAAGGAATACGCCTCTTCAATATTTGATTTTACAAAATAATCCTCATAGACATAATCTTTATTATATAAGGCCCCATTATCATCGAGTACTAAATTATTCCTTTCATTGGTGCATACGATGGAAACACTATCCTTAATAACTGTTAATTTAATGTTTTCAAATTTTCGTTTGCAAATGATATTCTCATTTGGATATCTGGTTTTGTAAAAATCGTAATCATGTTTTACCTGCCCAATGAGTAAAGCAGGCATTAATAATATGATAGCGAAAGAAAAATGTATTTTCAAAATTTAAATATTGTTTAAAGTGATTTTTCAGAAATCTGAAATCCATTGTAATAAATTACTTCCCGAATTAATTTGCCGGTGGAATCATAATATTTAGCCGGACCCTGAGGAACATCCATTATATAAATAAATTCACTCTTTACTTTTCCATTTTCATAATATTCTATTACTTTTCCATCATACATGCCATAGCTATAATGTGATTTTGATTTAATGGCACCGCTGCGGTAGTATTGAATACGATCACCGTGCAATTCATCGTTTAAATATTGTTCCCATAAAAATACTTTGCCATTGGAAAAATATCTTTTATATGCACCGGAAAATTCTCCTTTCACTACATTTAATTCGAAAGCAGTAGCCCCGGAAGGGTAGTAGCCGGTAATATTTATTGTTTCATTTTTAACTTCTGCCGTACTTGGTTTTCCGGATTTGTCATTGTATTTTATGGCTATTAAATTATCGTGATAATAATCTCTTTCATAAGTAAGGTTATTTTCATCATCAAATATTTTAACATATCCATGGGTCATATTAGCAATATGCTGTGCCTCTCTGGTTACATTTCCGTTTTCTGCAAAGGATTTCTGAATGCCTTCTTTAGTCCCAAGATTAAATACTTCTAGTTCCTTCATTTGACCATTGTCATAATAAGTATTTTTATTTCCGTCAATATCCCCGTCAATAAATGTTTCCTCTGTTTGTTTTACATGATTCCAATAGTAAAACTTAGATTCACCGTCCGCCTCGTTATTAATATAATTTGTAGAACGATTAACATTGCCATTAATATCAAAGCTGGTTAATGTGCCTTCTTTTTTGCCATTATTGTAATGAACCTTTAAACTAGGTTTTTTATTTGGGAATAATAATTCAAAATCTCCGGTTCCGTCTTTTAATTTTATATCCTGGGTTATTTTTCCGCTGGAATCAAAGAAGGTTTCCTGAACAAATACTCCTTCATTATTGTAGTATTGGATACTGGCTAATTTCCCAAATAAATCGTATTTCTTTTCTTTTCCTTTGGAAGAACCCTCCACAAAATAACGTTCATTTTCCAGGCTGCCGTCAGGTCTGTAAAAATACCAGAATCCTTGGGCCTTTCCATTAACCATATGTCCGGTACTTTCAATTTTGCCGTTCTTATAGTATTTTTTAAACAAACCATTTTGACTGCCGTCGGTATAATTTACCTCCGAATGTAATTGACCGGAAATATAATATTCTTTTACTTCCCCATTTTCCAAGTCATTTTTATAATTAGCCGTTTTAATTAATGCCCCGCAATAGGCATAGTATTTCCATTCTCCGTCTCTATCGGATTTTATAAGCATTCCTTCCACGCGTTTATTGCCACTGATCCAATAAGAATTAATGCTATATTTTTTACCGCTAGTTTTTTCATCACTAATAATTCCGCCTTGCGCATTATAGCTTTTGATTTTTGAAATTTTACCATTGTTATAGGTGGTTTCATAAATTTGTTTACCATTCAAATCAAACTCTTTATAAATTCCATCCAAGGTACCTGAACTGTATTCCATTTCATCAGATGCTACACCGTTGCTGTAGTATTCCATCCATTTGCCAACACGTTTGCCGTTTTTCATGGCCCCATAGGTATGCTTGGTTCCGTTTGAATAATAAGTAGTCCAAAATCCATCTTCTGCTCCATCTTTAAAACTACCTTCTTTGTGTAGTTTTCCATTAGCATAATAATATTTTGCCGGACCGTTATTTTTATCATTAACGTATGAGATATTATCCTTTAATTTTCCATTGGCAAAATAGTCGCTTACCGTTCCTTCCAAGAGTCCATTTTTGTAAAATCCTTCCGCTCTTTTTTGTCCGTTGGCATAGTAATAGGTTATTTTTCCATCATATTTTCCATTTTTATAATTGCTCTCGGAATGTAATTTACCATTAAAAAAATAATTTTGTTCCGGTCCTTCACGTAATCCCATTTTGTCTGTTCCTTTTTTCTCTATGTTTCCATTGGAATAATAGACGATAAAAGGACCATCCGTTTGGCCATTTTTAAAATTCGATATTTCACTTATAACGGCATTTTCATCATAATATTTCCACTCACCTGTTTTTTTACCGTTATTATCATAATCACCTACGGCTTTTATATTGCCGCTGGAATAATAATAGGTGGTTTTACCAACAAAATTATTATTCTTCATTACACCGGTACTGGATAAAGTACCATTATTAAAAATACGATAAATTTTGGCCCCCGGATTCCAAGCGGTACCTTGCGCCAAGGCTAAATTTTCATCAATATAATTTCTTGCCCAGGTTATAAATCCTTTAATTTTTGAGCGATTTCTTGCCTCAAAACTTGACATATTATCAGATTTTACTGAAGTCATGATTTCAGCAATAAACGGTTCAAAGTAATCCTTTGCCCAAAGCTCCTGGAAAAATGGAACATAAAAATTATTGCAAAACCCTTTGTCCTTTGGTGCAAAATGCATTTTTTCAAAAAGCACTTGGGTTTGTTTTACCAAATCATAGTTTAGTTTTAATTTACTTTTATAACGTTCTGACAAGGCAACTTTAGATTTTAAAATCGCATCCAATTCCGAAAAATCATCCTCTTCTCCGGCATTGGCGAGTTTTACGACATCATCACTTTTTTCACCTTGTGCAATATCTTGGATGGCTTTAACCAAATTAAAAGAGCGATTGCTTTCCGGCTCTAATAGTAACGCAAATTCCAAAGCCATAATAGCTTGGGAAGGACGATCCGTGGTATAATACAAAGAACCCAGGCGAATATGACTGGAAGCGTAATATGGATTTATTTTAATAGATTGAATATAAGACTTTTCAGCTTCAGCATATCTTTTAAGTTTTTGTAAGGCAATGCCTTTATCAAAATACAAGGAATGATTTTCAGGATATTTAGCGATGGCCTCATTGTAAACAACTAAGGCCTCTTCTGAGCGGCCGGTATCATCTAATGCATTGGCCCATAGCATATAATAATTAACTAAGAATTTGGAATTGGCTTCAACCTTCTTTTTAGAAAAATCGATCACATCCATAAATTTTCTGGCAGAGGTCAGGCAATTGGCCAATTCAACTTGGGCATTATCATAAAAGCTATCGTTTTCAGTAATTTTACGATAAGCATTGGCAGCTTCTTCAAATTTTCCATCTTCAAATAACTTCATGGCTTCTTTGAAAATAGCTCTTGGCTCAATAAGTTCTGGTACAGCTTGTTGAGTTTGAGAGAAGGCAAAAATAGGGAAACAGAGTAGTAATAATAAAACGGTCTTTTTCATGTAATTATCTGATATTAATGGTTTTAAAATAAATAATCGGCAAGGATAAGGAATAAAAATTGCCGTTTAGTTTTACCAACAAATTTATATCGCTATTATGGGATTAACAAATTCGGGAGCTATTTAATAAGGCTGACTCATAAGAATTTATTAAGATATAGTTAAAGTTTCCACAAAATACCATCGTTAAACAATTTGGCATTGATTCTGAGTTGAAAGATTTAACAATAAAAAAATTAATTATGAAAGCATTAACTATCATCGCAGTAAGCATGTTTACCATGAGCTCTTTATTCGCACAAAACGGAGAAAAGGCCAGAGATGTGCGTCAAGACAACAAAGAAATTCGCAAGGATCGTAAAGATTTAAGGGAAGATAGGAGAGAAAGAAATATAGCCGCTAAAACAGGCCATCCAAGAATAGCAGCCGCCAAGGAAAGAGATGTAAGGATGGATAAGAAGGATTTGCGTCAGGATAAAAGAGAAAAGCGCAGAGACTTGAGAAAATAAACAATATTTTAGCGGGAAGCGCTTTAGAAATTCGAAAAAGCACTTAGCTTTGCACCCGATTTGGGGGATTAGCTCAGCTGGCTAGAGCGCTTCCATGGCATGGAAGAGGTCATCGGTTCGACTCCGATATTCTCCACAAGATATTGTAGAGATTGATGAGTAGAACTAGAGCGTCCCGATAGCCATCGGGAAGGTCATCGGTTCGACTCCGATATTCTCCACAAACTTGTACAATTTGGCATTTTTGCCAACTTGTTTTATTTTATTACCTCTAATTCCTAGTTTATTGAATTGAAATAATTATCTTGTTCTAAAAGTTGAAGAGTTCGAAATGTATAATCTTCACTAATGACACTTGTTCCAATTGTTGAATTAAGCAGTTTTTGCTTTTCTCCATTCATGATTTTTCATATATATTTCCCATTTTCAAGAAAATGATTGACAAAATAAAGAAACACAAAAGCCCCCTTGCGGAGGCCTTCGTGTTAATAAGCGTTAAATTTATTGTTCGCAGGGGGTAGGGATCATTTCAAAAGTTGCACCTAATCGAGCTTCAAAATTTTTGTCTATTTGAATAAAGTCATTTGCACGCAAAGTGACTTTTTGTCCACTGGTAATCACACTTGATGCAGTTCCTGTAATTCTTATGGATTTCTTTACGCCGTAAGGATAAGTGGTAGCGTCAAGTTTATTCAAAACCGTTGGCGTTCCGCCACAACTATCCATATTTAATTTCCATATTTTGACGTGGTTAAGATCGACGTAATACGGAAATTTAGTATTGGCATCCCCAATCTCGAACGAATCTATTCGATATCCTAGAATATTATAATACGCATTATAATCTGGGCCGATTATTAAACCCATTTTTGTCAATTCATCAGCGTGTGTTGTATTTTCCATACTCAATACTCCGTCATTAAATATCCTTACATACTTTGGCGTCCATTCCATACTGACAGTATGCCATTGATTGTTATATAACATAGACGGTACTTTTCTATAATCAGCATATGTGTGATTGTCCCAATCAGTATAAGTATCAAACCTTGAACTCATGGTTACGGTATCTAAAAAATGAATATTTGCTGCCAAATCATTCTTTCCGGTACTATTCTCGAACAAATCTATTTCACTCCATGTAATACCATGTGCTTTATCTTGATCATACATCCAAATAGCATTGCTCATTCCTGCTAAATCGGTTTTATAGACATTCCCATTCCTATATTCAGTTGCTGTCCAATCAGGAGAACGATAACTGATTTCAAAATATCCAAATTTCCATTTTGGAGATGAGGATAATGGTGTTGTTACATAATCACAGGTAACAAAACTATCTGTCCCATTTTTAGATATATACGTTGCTATCCTGCCGTGTTTTCTTTTCAAATAAATCCTTAAAAAGCTACTATCAGGGTTAGCACTTCCAGTACCAAAATTTGGATCAGGATGAAATACCATTGTGGTATCGTTATTGTCATCTTTTGACCAATATATTTGTTCATTATGGTTTATTGGGTCATGATCCCACCCCCAAACTGTTGGGTTCCATATAATACCCTTTGCATTTCTATTGAAGTCCGTATAACTTGTATAATCAAATTCTTCATTAAAAGCAGAATCAGAAGTAAGAGGCTTCCAATTCTTGTCATTTGCAATGTCAGGTACATTGATTTGCGCTTTGCTTGTAATGCCCAAACACATTACAATAATTATCACATATATCTTTTTCATAAGGTTATTTTTATTGAATTTGAAGTTTTCCAGTTGCAAGAAATTTTTGTTTTTCACTAATTACATAAAGGTACGTGCCTTTGCTTAAATTTCCGCACTGCAATTCATAGCGTGGGGAATTAACATTATTCAGATTGAACACTTGTTTTCCGGCAATATCATAAACAGAAATCATCCCTTGATTAAGTTCTCTCCCGAAATCAAACGTAGCGACATCATGGAGTGGATTAGGATAAACTTTCAGCTTAATTAGTTCCTGTAATGTACGAGACGAAATATTTTGTACTGATGTAATTTCTCCTAAAGATCGTCTGAATATTTGTCCAAGTTTAGCCCCAACATATAAAAAATTAGAGTCTATACTTATGCTGTATAAATTAAGTGTACTTAATCCAGTATTGATGCTAACCCATGTATTCCCACTATCTGTAGACATCAACACTCCTTCATTGCCGTTGGCAGTTGAAGCGAATATTGCTTTACCGTTTGTACAAAATCCTGTTATTATATCAAGCCCACTGCTAAGTTTATATTTTGAGTTCCATGTTTTGCCGGTATCTATGGATTCACTTATACTGTTTTCCCCCATCAAGGCTTTTTCATAGAAACTAAGGGTGGCACCATTTCGGACATCAGGACACATGCCTAAATAGTTCCAAGTCTCGCCATGATCATAAGTGGCATACATATAATTGCTATATTGCACCAAAGTGGTATTGCCAATGGTTATGAGCCCCCATGCTTCGTAATAGTGATTGGGTGCAGGGTATAAACCTTTAGTAGCCGTATCCCATGTTTGCCCATTGTCTTTTGATACAATCATCTTTACATTCTCGATTGTCCCAATGAGGTTGTCACCGCTTTGTACTATATCATATAAAGTGCTTTTATGCTTATAGGGCCAAGTCTTTGGGGCTTCCCAAACTCTGCCGCTATCATGTGAAGTATAGATACCCGAGTCCATTGAAGCGGCAAGTAGCAACGAATCTTTTTTAATAATATGCAATACTACCTGCATGCCAGCAGTGGAATCAATCAGCTTCCAATGATTCCCGCTATCCAAACTTAAATACATGCCATCATCATCAACAGCCAAGACACTATTTCCGTAACAAAAAACGGGATGAACTTGCTGACCTGATTTTTTATTAAAAACACTTTTCCATTGTGCTTGAGTAGGGATTATCCACGCGCACATGAGCGTGATTAAAACTATTTTGATTTTCATAAATGTAAATTTAAGATTTTTTTATGGTTTTAAGATTTTTACCTGAAAACTATTGAGGGTTTCACTATCTCCAGCAACTGTTTTCTGAGAAGTAATTAGTATATATATATCGCTCGTAAGTGACAGGCTTGCAGTGGTATTTGCAATATTGCTAGCTCCAGTATTGTACCGATAACCCTCAGGAAGGTCATCGAAGTACAAGAAACTACTAGAAAGCAATCCGCAAGTTTATCCTTGAATTCCGCTTTTATTATTATCTAATTGCTTTTAATGAGAAGTGTTTTTAATGCTTTTGTATAAAGAATCCGTTATGATTTGTTTTAAGGTACCTATTCCAAAATAACAAGTGTCATAGCTAAAAAGGGATGGAAATCCTAAGTGATGCTTTTTGTCGCAGTCCGGATAAAGGTAATTTCTAAAATTATCCATTTTCTTCATAATATTTCTTGTATAGTCTTTTGCAGACAATACAAATGCAGCTTTTTCATACTCGCATTTAAGGATTGTTTTCCTGATGTATTTTTGTTCTTAATCAACGCAAATCAACACTAAGCTCCATCCATCTTTTTTATATTCCTTATAAATCTTAAATAAATCAAGCATTTTCTCTCTGCGTGGTTGACATTAAAGGCTCCAAATAACTATCCATGCTAAATTTTTGAACGGAACTATTTTCTTGATATTAGTAGCATTAATGGCTTAAAAAGATCGTAGCTTACTCAATTAATTAATTGATTATAAAATATTTTAATATTAAATATTTGATTTAAAGACTTGTAAAATTATTTTATATGCTATAAATATAATTGTTAGCTATTTTTAAAATAAATAACTCCAAATAGTATA
>CAIKRV010000004.1 GCA_903829945.1 uncultured bacterium
CACCTCTAAATAAAAAAGAACCTAACATATCTCTAACTTTACTTCGATTGGTATCGGTAGCAGCATTTTCCATAGTTTCTAGCAATGTTATTTCACCATCTAAATATTCTGCTTGATTTTGAGCAAAATAACCTACCTGAACATTGTGACCTAATTTGATTTCGCCTTGATATTCAAATTCATTTACAATTGCTTTAATAAAAGTTGATTTTCCTTGCCCATTTTGCCCTACAAAAGCAATTTTACTTCCTCGTTCAACAAGGAGAGAAAAGTCTTTTAAAATTACTCTATCTCCATAAGCTTTGGTCACTTTATCAGCTTCAATCACGACCTTTCCAGGAACTTTAGAAACAGGAAATGAAATATTCATTACAGAATTATCATCTTCATCAACTTCTATTCGTTCCACTTTATCTAACTTTTTAATTAACGATTGAGCCATTGAGGCTTTGGAGGCTTTAGCTCTAAATTTTTCAATTAATTTTTCGGTTTCTTCAATTTTTTTGGCTTGATTCTTTTGAGTTGCCAACTGTTATTGGCTGCCGTTAATCAGATATTCTCTCTATTGGACCCTTATATTTTTGGTCGTATTATTGATAATTATGCTACAAAAATTAATACCTTCAAGGGTCATGAACGTGATTTTATTTTAGGTGTCGGATATATGCTTTGCTTAGCTATGGGAGTGGCCATGGTTTCGCGAATCGCGAAAAATTTCCAAGATTATTTTATTAATGTTATTACTCAAAAATTAGGGGCTCAAATCTATCAGGATGGCTTAAAACATTCCTTGCAATTACCATATCAAGTATTTGAAGACCAAAGAAGTGGACAAACTTTGAGTGTTTTACAAAAAGTTCGTACGGATTCTGAAAAACTTATCATGGCCGGTATTAATATTATTTTTACTTCTATTGTAGGTATCATATTTGTAACTTCCTATGCTTTAAGGGTTCATTGGGTTATTGCCCCTATATATTTTGGAGCTGCCCCTTTAATTGGTGTATTAAGTTCAGTTTTAAGTAGAAAAATTAAAAAAATCCAAAAAGTTATTGTAGCTGAAACTACCAGTTTAGCCGGTGCTACAACTGAATCCTTAAGGAATATTGAGCTGGTTAAAAGTTTAGGCCTTTCCAAACAGGAGATTGATCGACTAAATGGAGTCACTGATAAAATATTAGCCTTAGAGCTTAAAAAGGTGAGGTATGTTCGTTCATTATCATTCATTCAAGGGACTACTATTAATATATTGCGAACAACTATTTTGTTCACTATGTTTTATTTAATTATAACCGGTCATATGTCTGTAGGACAGCTTATGACCATGTTATTTTATAGTTTCTTCATTTTTGGGCCTTTGCAGGAACTTGGTAGTGTAATTAATATTTATCGTGAAGCTGAAGTGTCCTTAAATAATTTCGCTGATATTATTAATCAGCCAATTGAAGAAAAGCCAGCCAACCCCGTCTATATTCCGGTAATTAAAGATTTAGCCTTTGAAAATGTTAGTTTTCAGCATCAAAGCGCCAATAAACCTGCCCTACGCAGTATTTCTTTTAGTACGACCCAAGGTGAAACCATCGCTTTTGTAGGACCTTCCGGTTCAGGCAAAACTACCTTGGTGAAGCTTTTGGTAGGATTATATCAACCAAAGGTTGGTAACATTAAATATAATGGCATTCCCGGTGAACAAATTGATTTGGATGAACTTAGAGAGCGAATAGGTTTTGTAACTCAAGACACTCAGTTATTTGCTGGTACTATTCGGGAAAATTTATTATTCGTAAATCCTCAAGCGACTGATGAACAATGTTATGATGTATTGTTAAAAGCAGCATGTAAAAGTCTATTGGACAGGGCTGAAAAGGGATTAGACACCCTTATTGGTGAAGGGGGTGTAAAAGTATCCGGAGGTGAAAAACAAAGACTTTCCATAGCTCGAGCATTATTAAGAAGACCAGATTTATTAGTATTTGATGAAGCCACTTCTTCTTTGGATTCTATTACCGAGGATGAAATTAGCCGCACAATTCGCGAGGTATCTGAAGGAAGTCAGCATATTACTATACTTATTGCCCATAGACTTTCCACGGTTATGCATGCTGATCAAATTTATGTTTTGGAAAAAGGTAAAATTATTGAATCGGGTAAACATCATGATTTATTGGATTTAAAAGGACTGTATTATGCCATGTGGCGCCAACAAATTGGTGAACGCATGGATGAAGAAGAGTTGGTTTAATCTGCTCATTGTTCTTTTATTAGGATGGATTTTTGGGCTTCAATTGATTTGATAGGTCAAAAGTTCATGCTAAATTATTAATAATCTGACAGTAACCAAATTGGCATTTTGGTATTTTTCTTTTATTCCTTTGCGCATAAGAATTTGAAAGTATTGTCAAATTTTTCCTATTTTTGCCCCGAAATTAAACTATGGGCCAATTATCACAATTAGCATTTTATGCCCTATCAACTCTAGCTATATTTGCCGGCTTGATGGTGATATTCTCTCGTAATCCGGTTCATAGTGTATTGTATTTAATAGTTTGCTTTTTTGCCATTTCAGGGCACTTCTTATTACTTAACGCTCAATTCTTATTTATTGTTAACTTGATCGTATATGCCGGGGCCATTATGGTTCTCTTCTTATTTGTTATCATGTTACTGAATTTGAATGCTGAAACTGAGCCGCATAAACCAAATATTGTTAAGTTAGCGGCAGTTCTTTCAGCCGGACTTCTAATGTTGGTTTTGGTGGCCAGCCTTAAACAAGCAGAAGTCAGTCCTGCAAATATGATGGTTGATAATTCCATTGGTTTGGTAAAAAACCTTGGAAGAGAATTATTTACGAAATTTATGGTTCCTTTTGAAATATCCTCAATATTGTTCCTTTCTGCCATGGTTGGTGCTGTAATGTTGGGTAAAAAAGAAATTAATTAAACAAATTTGATGAACGAAATAATTAGGACAATTCCTCTTGAGTGGTACATATATTTATCCGCTGTGCTTTTTTGCATTGGTGTGATGGGGGTATTGCTAAGAAGAAATGTTATTATTATTTTTATGTCCATTGAATTAATGTTAAATGCTGTAAATCTATTATTTACCGCTTTTAGTGCCTACAGTGGTAATGCTGCAGGTCAAGTATTTGTGTTTTTTGTCATGGTGGTAGCTGCTGCGGAAATTGCCGTGGGTTTGGCTATTTTAGTTATGATATACAGGAATATACGTTCTATTGATATTAATGAATTAAATAAATTGAAGTGGTAAGCCCGGCTTATTTACTTTGCTTATAATTTGACAATGATAATAATTTTAGTCCTTTTACCCCTGATCGGATTTTTGATCAATTTCTTGCTGGGGAGTAAGTTACCAAAAAGCTTAGTAGGCTTAATTGGCAGCGGGACCATCTTGGCCGGTTTTATCATTTCTTTAACTTTATTTTTTTCAATTTTAGGGGGTGCACAGGCTACTGAAGTAAAATTATTTGATTGGATCAATATTAATGATGCATCACTGCCTTTTAATATTTCATTTTCGTTTTTGGTAGACCGTCTTTCGGTGCTCATGCTTTTAATCATCACAGGAGTTGGGTTTCTTATCCATGTGTATTCTACTGGTTATATGCATGATGATGAAGGTTTTCATAGGTTTTTTGCTTATTTAAATTTATTTATCTTCTTCATGCAAATGTTAGTCTTAGGGGCTAATTATCTTATATTATTTATTGGTTGGGAAGGAGTAGGGCTATGCTCATATTTATTGATCGGATTTTGGTATAAAAATCAAAATTATAATGATGCGGCAAAAAAGGCCTTCATCATGAATAGAATTGGTGATTTGGGCTTCCTTTTAGGCATTTTCTGGATATTTGAAATATTTGGTACTATTCAATATACCGAAGTATTTAAGCAGGCCGGTGGTTTCCTTGCCAGTCATAATTTTAATGATAATTCCATCGTTTTCATAACAATACTTTTATTTATCGGGGCTTGCGGAAAAAGTGCACAATTGCCTTTATACACCTGGTTGCCTGATGCCATGGCAGGACCTACACCCGTTTCTGCTTTAATACATGCGGCAACTATGGTAACGGCGGGTATATATCTCATTGTACGTTCGCACATATTATTTGTATTGGCTCCATTTACCCTTGAAATAATTGCTTGTGTAGGTATGGCCACCGCCATTTTTGCCGGTACCATAGGCTTAAAACAAAATGACATCAAAAAGGTTTTAGCATATTCTACGGTAAGCCAACTTGGATTTATGTTTGTGGCGCTAGGTGTTGGAAGTTTTACATCCGGTATGTTCCACCTTACTACCCATGCATTCTTTAAAGCATTATTGTTTTTAGGTGCAGGTTCAGTAATCCATGCCATGGGTGGCGAACAAGATATCAGGAAAATGGGTGGTTTGAGGAAAAAATTACCAATTACATATACCATTTTCCTTATTGGAACACTTGCCATTACAGGAATACCTCCGTTTGCAGGCTTTTTCTCGAAAGATGAAATATTATCTGAAGCATTTAAATTTAGTCCGGTACTTTGGGCTTTCGGAGTCATTGCTTCTATTATTACAGCTATATACATGTTTAGGTTATTATTCATGACCTTTTCAGGAAGTTTTCGTGGTACATCGCATCAAGAGGAGCATTTGCATGAATCCCCTCCTTCTATGACGATTCCACTTATCGTTTTGTCAATACTTTCTGTGCTCGGCGGCTTTATTGGTTTGCCGGAAGGTTTTGGAATGGAACACTTATTAAAAGGATATCTTGCTCCCATATTCAGTGATATTCATATGTATGCTAATACACATGCAGTACATGAAGGATCACAAAGTTTAGAATTAGGTTTAATGGCCATGATGGTGGTAATTACGCTTATCATTTTATTCTGGGCAAAAAGTGCCTTTTCGAAAAATGAGGCTATTTCCTTGGAAGATACTGAAACCGGTTTAGGTAAAGTTTTGGCCAATAAATATTATGTGGATGAACTTTATGATGCTATTATTGTAAAACCTTTGCACTGGTGCTCTGTACAATTTTATCGTTTTGTTGAAATTGATTTTATAGATGACATGGTCAATGGCATCGGTAAAATGGCTTTTTGGAAAGGAAATATTATTCGAAAAGTACAAACCGGAAATACCGGAACATATTTATTTGTAATGGTGCTGAGCATTGTTTTAATTTTAATATTGAACATTTTTATACCACTGATTAGATAGATGTTAACTGCTTTATTTATAGCTTGGCCTTTAGTCTCCATTCTTTTTGTTTGGTTGGCTGGTGCATCCGTTGCTAAACGAGTGGCTTTAGCATCTACCGTCATTCAATTAATTGGTACCTTATATGTTTTCTTTAATTTCCCAAGCACTGCACAAGTACAGTATGCTTTGGATATTCCTTGGATACCAACTTTTGGAATTCATTTTAATGTAGGCATCGATGGCATTAGTATGCTGATGTTGCTACTAACTAATTTGCTTTTGCCTTTAATTATCTTGTCTTCTTTTAGACATGAATATACTCGTCCGGTTATATTTTATAGTCTTGTATTACTAATGCAAGCTGCCTTGGTAGGTGTATTTGTATCCTTGGACGCTTTCTTATATTATGTATTCTGGGAATTAGCATTAATTCCTATTTATTTTATAATTCTATTCTGGGGTGGCGAACGCAGAATAGCGGTAACCTTCAAGTTTTTTATCTATACCATTGCGGGTAGTTTATTAATGTTGGTTGCGTTTATCTTTTTGTATATGCAAGTACCTTCTCCCAGTAATTTTAGCTTGGAAAGCTTGCGTAATTTACATTTATCTGCGAGTACTCAATTATGGGTGTTCTCGGCATTTTTTATTGCTTATGCTATTAAAATGCCGATATTTCCATTTCATACCTGGCAACCGGATACTTATACCGAGGCGCCTCCTCAAGGCACTATGTTGCTATCCGGTATTATGTTAAAAATGGGTATTTATAGCGTCATTCGCTGGATCTTACCTATTACCCCACTGGCCTTACAAAATGGTGGAAAGATTGCTCTAATTCTTGGCATAGTTGGTGTCGTTTACGGTGCATGGATTGCCCTTACTCAAACAAATATTAAAAGGCTTTTTGCTTATTCCTCTCTTTCCCACGTGGGCTTGATTGCTGCAGGTATTTTTGCTTGCAATATGCAAGGCGTGCAAGGTGGAATGATTCAAATGCTTACTCATGGTATTAATGTGGTTGGTTTGTTCTTCTGTGTGCAAATAATTATGGACCGTTTGAAAACGGATAAAATTGCGAATTTGGGTGGTATTATTAATAAGGCTCCTGTTTTTGCAGTTCTATTTATGGTTATTTTATTAGGAAGCATTGCCATGCCTTTAACTAATGGTTTTATAGGTGAATTCTTGTTATTATCAGGTATTTTCCAAACTACTATCCTTGACCATAACAGTCAAATTTTTGCAGGTATTGCCGGTTTAACTATTATTTTAGGCGCAGTTTATATGTTGCGCACCTATCAACATACGATGTTGGGTGAGGCTAAAGAAGGCATGGAATTTCATGATCTTTACCTCAATGAAAAAATTGTTCTTATTACTATTGCAGTTTTGGTACTGCTCATAGGAATATATCCACAGCCCATTTTGAACCTCACTGAACCTGCAGTACGCAATTTAGTGGATGGTATTGAAAAGGCTAATTTGATAATGAGATAGAACTGAATGAACGCAATTATTCTACTTTCCATCCTCGGTATTGCAACCCTTTTTGTAGGGGTGTTCAATCAGCGCAAACTTATTTTGCCGCTTGTTATTACCGGTGTCATTGGGGCATTCCTTGTCAATTTCTTGGAATGGAATGGGAATACCCCGGATTATTATAAAACATTTACCGATATGGTGGTGTTCGATAATTATTCCATTGCCTTTAGTGGTGCCCTGTTGTTTATTTCAGTTTTTGTGTTTTTACTTTGTCATCATTATCACGGTAAGGAAGAAAGTCATGTAGCGGATATATATGCCTTGATGATATTTACCATGATTGGCGGTAGTATCATGACGGCATACAATAACCTCACTATGCTTTTTGTGGGAATTGAAATATTGTCCATCTCCTTGTATATTTTGGCCGGTAGCAAAAAAATGGACCTCGCTTCCAATGAAGCTTCCATCAAATACTTTTTGATGGGTTCCTTTTCCACCGGATTTTTACTTTTTGGTATTGCATTAATTTATGGTGTTACTCATTCATTTAATCTAGATGTCATCCGCACTTATATCGATTCTCATATAGAATTACCGATTTTGTTTCATGTAGGCATTTTAATGATGTTGGTAGGACTAAGTTTTAAAGTTTCTGCAGTTCCATTTCATTTTTGGACGCCGGATGTTTATCAAGGTTCCCCAAGTATTATTACCAGCTTTATGGCAACAGTGGTTAAAACTGCCGGTTTTGCCGCATTGTTTAAATTATTACATACTTGGTTTGGTACGCTTACTTTACCGCACATGTTATTTGAAACCATTTGGGGTATTACTGCTTTAACGATTACTTTAGGCAATATGTCAGCTTTGGTTCAAAAAGGCGTTAAGCGTATGTTGGCCTATTCCAGTATTGCCAATGCAGGCTATTTATTAATTGCTATCCTTGCTTTAAATGCTCAAAGCGCTTCGGCTATTTTATATTATTCCGTTATTTATTCCATCGGTACTATTTTGGCATTTGGTGTTTTAATGTTAGTAATGGAAACCCAAGGCGGAGATGACTATCATTCTTTTGCAGGTATTGGTCGTAAAAATCCATTATTAGGCGGTGTGATGGTGATTGCTATGCTTTCATTAGCGGGTATTCCGCCATTGGCCGGTTTCTTTGCTAAATATTTCTTGTTTGTAAATTCCATGAATAGTGGTTATAAATGGATTGTATTGGTGGCGGTAGTTAATTCCTGTGTGGGTATTTATTATTATTTTCGTGTAATGGTGGCCATGTTTGCCAAGGAAGATGCTCCGGAAATTACTATTCCTTTAAGCTATAGGATTGCATTAATTTTGGGCAGCTTGGTATTATTAGTTTTGGGTCTATTCCCAGAAATACTAAGCGGTATATTGCAATAGTCAATTTGGTCTCCATTTTAATTTTCCTCGTTCTTTTAAATAACTTATGTTGGATCATTCACTCCAGTATTTGCAAGTTAAAGCCTCAGGTCCTCATAATATAAATGGGATATTGCAAGGCTACCAACGTGCCCATATATCTGAAGAATGGGTAGAGGCCGGTTTTTCTTTTCCTGTCGTTCTCGGAAAAAAAGGCTTGGCACCCATCGGTTTTAAAAAAGAGGGTGATCATTTAAGTCCCCAAGGTATTTTTCCTGTATTATCTATCTTTTCGTCTATGGAAATGCCTTTGCAAAATCCTATTCGAATGCCTTGGATTTTTTGCAAATCCTCCTTGGTTTGTGTCGATGACCCCCATTCCAAATATTATAATCAGATTGTTGACGAAGAGGTGGTCCTGAAGGATTGGACTTCGGCAGAGCGTATGCTCCGTTCTGATTTATTATATAAATACGGACTTGTATTGGGCTATAATACCCCAAATCCGGTACCGGGTGCGGGATCTGCTATTTTTGTACATATTTGGCGTGGACCGGAGCATGGCACCGAAGGATGCGTAGCTATGGCAGAATCCAATATATTACAACTCATCCGTTGGTTGGATGCTGATGGCCATCCCATGCTCAGCATTGGTCTGTAATGCCCTTAAGGTCTTAATTCAAATAATTTATCATAAAAGCTTTTAATATCTGCACCGGGAGCAAATTGCGGATCGCCCCAATTAATTTCATTTTGTTTTGTACCATCATTATAAATCAAGAAGCAAGTCATATTGCCCGGATGCTTGAAATCCGTTTTGTCAATGCCTAAATCCAATGCTTCTTGGAAAATTTTTATGGCTTTTTTTGCCCCTAAATCGCTGACAAACTTCTTTGGGCCATTGTTCATTTGTTGGTATAATTTGCCTTCGGCACTTAAAATAAATTCACTTCTGGCATTGGCAATACCACCGGCCTTCCCAAAATGCAATTCTGCTTTTGGAGGAATGACGATACTGTCTTTTTCAGATTTACAAGATGGCATTAGGCATATCAAGCAAATATAAAGTGCCCCCAAGGCCAAGGTTTGATAGGTTATATTAAAGTATTTGAGCATTTGATGTTTAATTTCGGTCAGGCAAAGATAAAAAAATGCCGGCATCCTTATCAGCAAGGTGGAAGGCATTTTGACAGGCTAAATTTTTATCGACCTTATTTTTCATTATTATTAATTTCCTTTTAACTTTAATCGTCCTGATTCCCATAAAATTGTAACTTTGCTTTCTTGTTTTCGTTTTAAGAAAACCATAAATTAATTTACAAAACTCAAAGTATGAAGAGCAGCAAATTAAGCAAAGGCTTATTGGTGATAACCCCAATTTTTGCCTTGGCATTATGGGCTTTTACGCCCGCAAATGATCCTAAAAAATCAAACATGAAAGAAACTTCTTCCAATGATTTTACCGCTTTAATGGATAAAAGTGTGGCTCCGGGCACTGACTTTTTCCAATATGCCAACGGTACTTGGATTAAAAACAATCCGATTCCGGCTACGGAAAGCAATTGGACTGCTTTTAATGAAATTCGCGATTTTAATCGCAATGTCCTTAGACAGATTTTAGAAAAAGCAGCAGCCACTAAAAATGCTCCTAAAGGCAGCAATATCCAAAAAATTGGCGATTACTTTGCCAGTGGGATGGATTCCGCTGCCATTGAAAAAGCAGGTTTCACTCCTTTAAAACCCGAATTCAATGCAATTAATTCCATAAATACTATTCCTGACGTCATTCGTGTGGCCGCACAATTGCAAAAGAAGGGCGTCAATGCATTATTTAGTTTTTATGTGGATCAAGATGCAAAAAATAGTTCTCAATATTTAGCTTCTGCCGGGCAAGGCGGTTTAGGTTTGCCCGACCGTGATTATTATTTTAAAGATGATCCCAAAGCAAAAAACATCCGTAGCGAGTATGTAAAGCATATGGAAAATATGTTTGTCCTCCTAGGCGACACTCCGGCAGAAGCTACCAAGGAAGCGGCTACCGTTATGGAAATTGAAACGGCTTTAGCCAATGCTTCTTTAAATCGTGTTCAAATGCGAGATCCTTATGCGGTCTATCATAAAATGACCGTTGCGGAGGCCAATACCGATGCCCCAAATATTGGTTGGGAAGCTTATTTTAAAGCCATCGGCATCTCCGGTGTTAAGGATATTAATATCGGCATGCCTGAGTTCTTTAAACAACTCAACAGCCAACTCAGTACCCGCGCTATCGCTGATTGGAAAACCTATTTGCGTTTCCGATTAATCAGTAGCTCTGCCAGTATGCTGAGCAGTAATTTTGTGAATGAAAATTTCCATTTTTACGGTACAGTAATGAGCGGTACCAAAACTTTGGAGCCACGCTGGAAACGCATTCAAGGTTCTACTGACGCTAATTTAGGCGAATTATTAGGCCAGGAGTATGTTAAAGTTGCCTTTAAGCCTGAAGCAAAAGCCAAGGCAAAGGATATGGTCAATAATTTGATGGCGGCACTTAAGCAACGTATCTTAGCCTTGGATTGGATGAGCCAAGCCACCAAGGAACAAGCCATTCATAAATTGAGCACCATCATGGTGAAAATCGGATATCCTGACAAATGGAGAGATTATTCCGCTTTAAGTATCGATCGTGGACCATTTGTGCTTAATGAAATGCGTGCTACCGAATTTGAATACCAACGTAATTTCGACAAATTAGGTAAGCCTATAGATCGTACCGAGTGGGGTATGACTCCTTCCACCGTAAATGCTTATTATAATCCGGCCAATAATGAAATTGTATTCCCTGCAGGGATTTTACAAAAGCCATTTTTTGACCCTTACGGTGATGATGCCATGAACTATGGCAGCATCGGCGCCGTGATTGGTCATGAGCTTACCCATGGTTTTGACGATGAAGGCAGACAATTTGACGCTGACGGTAATTTAAAAGACTGGTGGACCAAGGAAGATGCTGAAAAATTTGATCAGCGTACCGGTATTGTCGTAAAACAATTTAATGGTTATGCTGCATTGGATACCATGCACATCAATGGTAAATTGACCCTCGGCGAAAATATTGCCGATTTAGGCGGACTAACCATCGCCTATCAAGCCTATATGAATAGCTTGAAGGGTAAGCCCGCTCCTAAGCTCATTAAAGGCTTTACAGGCGATCAACGCTTCTTCCTGGCTTGGGCACAAGGATGGCGCTGTAATTACCGTCCTGAGGCGCTCAGCAGGCAATTGCTGACCAATCCGCATAGCCCCGGTAAGTTCCGTGTAATCGGTCCGCTTTCCAATATGCCTGAATTTAAAAAAGCATTCGGATTGAAAGACGGTGACCCGATGGTGCGCAGTGGCGCCGATCAAGCTAAAATTTGGTAAATTCACTCCTAAGAGTTTTTTCATACTTAATTGATTGTTATATGCCCCTTTTTGAAGGGGCATATTTTTTTGTCCCATGTTCCGGCGTTCTTTCTGTTTATTATAATTAACTTCGAATAATGAAGTATGCTTTGCTTTTATCATTTTTAGTGTTTTTTGTTTTTGCCTGTAAAAAGAAAGAAACTGAAAATAGCCCTTCTACTACAGTGGTACAAAGCGGTGTTATTCTTCCATTGGATACGGGTAATTATTGGCTGTATCGCGATAGAAAAATGGATGAAAATGATTCCGTATATGACGATCGCAGTTTTGGTTTTAATATTGGCGCGGATACTATCATAAAGGGTCAGAAATGGTTTAATATAGAAGCCAATACCTGGTATAGTAATAAAAGCGACGGCTTGTGGCAGCTCACCGGGCATAGTCAGGCATTGGTATATAAATATCCTGTTACTAAAGGTAGTACTTATACCACCACAACCACCATTCTGCAAACGCCGGAAAAAGTAAGTGTATTGAGCATTGATACTTTGATTATTGTTCCTAAAGGTAGTTATCATACTATTTGTTATAAATTTGAATCAGGAGGGGACGTGGCTTATGCCTGGTTTGCTCCGAATATCGGTATGGTTTTGCAAGAAAGTATCAGTCCTAAAAGTTCGGGCAATGGCACTTATATCAGTGAAAAATTGGAGCTGACCAGTTTTGTGATCAAGTAATAATTCCAATATTTCTTTTTCTTTCTTCCTGCTGCTTTTTATAACTCTCATCATTTGTACGCTCTATTACTGTTTCTCAATTTCTCTCCCTTTCTTTATACTCAAATACCCCTAAATTTTTATTACAAAAACTTAGGGGCATTCTTCGTCCTTTGCGAGGAGGGCTAATCTCGCTTTATGAAGATCTATATAATTGGTGAAAATAAGCATGCCGGGATGCTCTCTGGAAATATTAATCGCCGTGCCCATCGCTTCTAATTGTTTTGCAGCAATGGGCGGAAAATTATTTTTATGATTTGACTCATTAAATCTCGGTAGAGAAAATTCAGGGTTTTGTTCCTTAGGAATATCAGTAGGGGTATAGGAACTACATGGCCCCACCGTATAGGTTGTTGCTTTGAGCGTAGAATATTTTCTGCGTCTCCGCTTTCTGGGTTTAAAAATGCGACCGTATAATAAAGGCATGCCAATGAGTCGCTCTGCTTCTTCTCTGGTAATATCACTGGAATAACAGGAACGTAAATCATTGGTAGCGCGAAGGACATGTTCCTCCAGGCTGAACGAATATTTGGTGGCCATGCGAGCTTCCCGTTCCGCTCTCTTCTTTTC
>CAIKRV010000005.1 GCA_903829945.1 uncultured bacterium
ATCGGAAAAGCGTCAGGTCAGATTCTGCAATGCCATTCAGCTCGCCCGGATAATAATGAAAAGTAATATCTGCATTCAGGCCACGATCATTGGCCGGATGGACATCAAAATAACGAGCAATGCCGGACATACTGCTATAATGCTGGGTGGAGCCTGAGCCCGTTACTCGCACTACACTTGTCATCCCCGGTATGCCGCCATGGGCAATAAAATCAAATCCCAGATTTCCGAAATTGTAGGAGACCCCTTTGGCCAAATATTTTTTCATATAAATTTGTCCTTGTACATTATTATTAGAGTCCTCTGCTAAAGTAGCAGCAGAATCCAATTGTACCGAGTCGCTTCCCGTATTTAAATTACCATTGGATACTATTAATTTATTTTTTATATACGTTTTACGACTGATGGTTTTTATGCCGCCATTGGTAATCATTAAATTATAATATGTTAATCCGGCTAAATTTTGTTTACCGTTTCCTGAGGCCATAAAAGTATCCATTCCCAGATATATCATATCATTGACGGCATCCCAATTGCTATCCACTCTCAATATGCCATTATTAATCATGCAAGGCGATAGATGTCCATTATCAATATTATTAAACCCGCCTTTAACTGACATGAGCGTATTATTTTTGATGGATATGGTGTCTCCCTTATTGGTCATTAATTGCGCATGTCCAATGATGCTGCTGAGTAAGCAGAGCGATAAGAGGCTCCAACTTCGTATTAATATTTTTGTTGTTTTCATCATTTTTAAATTTAAAATTTTGAATGCAACAATTATTAAAATGTCCACCAGTTCTTACCATCTGAATATAATCTGATGCAACTGCTTTGGCTAACTTTTGGAAGGGTGGAAGAACCATCTATAGTTTGTGAGGAAGTAGTCGCTAAGGTAATTGATGTTCCGGAAGTATATTCTGCTTTTATAATATACATTCTTCCTGCATCAAATGAGGTAGCATCCGGCAAAGTAATGGTAAGTCCAGCGGAAGTAGCTGCAATTATATAATCACTGGCAGTAGCAGTATAATTACTGCTCGCCGCATATCTCTTTAAGGTTAAACCGCCATTGACAGTTAGGGTGGAACCCGGTGAAGTAGTACCTATACCTACATTTACTGCATTGGTACCGGTTCCGCCTAAAATCAAAGTATTGCTTTTAGCAGCTTTGGCATTGTATCCGATAGCAGTAGCATTCACTAATCCGGAGGTGGAAGCGTCCGCGCTATCACCAATAAAAGTATTGTGTGTTCCGTTGTAACTATATCCCGCTTTTTCACCTAAGGCTGTGTTTCCATAACCGGAAGTATTATTATATCCTGCCAAATCTCCAATTAATACATTAGATGCATTGGTGGTATTATATCCGGCTTGGTAACCCATAATTACATTATATCCGCCGGTGGAATTACTATATCCTGCTTGATAACCGATGACGGTATTATGTGTACCGGTTGTATTGTTATAAGCGGCATTATATCCTATTCCTAAATTACGTTCCGCCGTAGTATTGGAATAACCCGCCTGATAACCTTCATAAAAGTTATTGTTACCGGTGGTATTATTATATCCTGCATTTCCTCCTGAGAAGTGATTATAACTTCCGGTGGTATTTTTATATCCTGCCTGATCACCTAAAAAGAAATTGCTACCTCCGGTAGTATTATTATATCCGGCGTTTCTACCTACAAATTCATTATAGGTACCGGTAGTATTGCTATAGGCTGTTTGGAAACCGATAAATAAGTTGTTATTACCTGTGGTATTAACCCAACCTGCTTGTGAACCTATAAATTCATTGGTTCCTCCGGTGGTAACTAATCCTGCGCGATTACCTATAAATAAGTTATTACTTCCTTTAGTATTTAATTGTACATATCCGCCAAGCATAAAGCTATCCGCATTCACCGGACCTTTTACATCCAACTGATAACTTGGACTGGTTTTGCCAATAGCTACATTTCCGGAATTTGCATTATAAATATTGCTTCCGGAAGTGGTCCATTGTGCGGTAGTAGTAGTTCCGGTATTGCCTCCGATATTGGCCCATTTGGTGCCATTATAAACATAGAAACTATCTACAGTATTATCAAATACCAATAAACCGGTGGCCGGAGAAGAAATGGCTTTACGTTGAGTAGTGGTCATACGTGGCATTAATGCACCTTGTGTAGTAGAAGTAAGGTCTAAAATGGCAGTGCTGCTTGGAGAAGAAGTTCCAATCCCAACATTGGCAGAACCATTACCAAGGATGATGGAATTACTTTGAGATGCTTTGGCTCCATATCCTAGGGCTGTTGCATTACTAGCGGTAGCAGTGGCTCCATAACCTATAGCGGTAGCATTGGAAACAGCTCCCGTATTGGCTGATGCACCTATGGCAATGCTGTAATTTCCATTACATACTGCACTATCACCAATGGCTAGTGGCGTCGTATAATAATATGCTGAATATGCTTTTCTTCCTATGGCAATACTGCCGCTGGCACCAGCGGTGGCATTATAACCCATAGCAATGGAATAGGTACCGCTGGATTGTGTTTTACTTCCTGCTGGTGCGCCGCCAAGTGCTATGGAGTAGCTGCCTCCTGCATTTGCATTATCTCCGATGGCTGTGGCATCTTTGATGCTCCACGCTATTGAAGAATTACGTCCGATGGCAATGGAGCTTGGACTATTACAATAGGCATTATTACCGATAGCAATAGAGCTTTTTCCATTAACGTTAGCAGTGCTTCCCAAAGCAATGGAAGTATCGGAGTTGGCATTGGCACCATGACCAATAGCCATGGCATCCGTTGTGCTCCATGCGGCGTAGGCTTTGGTACCTATCGCTAAATCATAGGTGCTATTGGCGGAAGCATTATTACCTATTGATATGGTATTTTTACCATTGGTAGATGATTTAACACCGATGGCAAATGAACTATCAGAATTTGCAGAGGCACTTTGTCCCATAGCAAGTGCATTGGTGATGCTGTAGGCTGTAGTTGCATTCGGGCCAATGGCGAATGAATTGGAATTATTAGCAGAAGCATTATTTCCGATGGCAAAGGAGCCTTTGCCATTGACGGAAGCTGCGTTACCGATGGCAAAATCACTATCGCTGCTGATGCTGGAACCATTACCAAAGGCAAATCCGGCATTGTGATTGTAACCTATATTAGCACTGGTACCAATAACATAACAATTATTTGAATTGCTTATGGTAGAGCCTTTACCTAGGGCCATGGAATTAAATCCGATCATACCTACTTGCGTATTATTGGTACGGATGGCCAAGGCAACACTATCCTTGGTACCTATGAAATTGGTAGATGAACTGGTACTGGAATTTCCTGAAGTGGACCACCCGCCGCTAACCGCTGCCACGGAGTTCCAACTTAAATTACCGCTACCATCATTAGAAAGTACTGTATTGCTGCTCCCTTGTGCAGTTGGTAGCGTTAGGGTATAAGAAGTAGAGGTTGTTCCTGAATTGATGGTTACGGTATTATTATTGGAGCTATTGGAATAGACCATAGAACCTGTAGTAGAACTTCCTTTTCCGGTACGAATGGTTCCGTTGACATCCATTTTGTAGGATGGACTGGTATTTCCTACACCAATATTACCTGTATTATTATTATAAATATTTGTAGAAGAAGTGGTCCAGTTGGTATTGATCGTTCCACTGCTAATGGATACACCTGTACCCGCAGCGTAAGTAACCACAGAGTCATTGCCCGGTGTCCAGGAGGTGCCATTCCATTTCAAAGTTTGGCCCGAGCTCGGTGCCGTAGCAGATAAAGTTCGCCCTTGCAATTGGCTCGCGTTCCATAAGGCAGAAGTGGTACTGGCATTAATAGTAGTTCCTGAAATTGAAACACCTGTTCCTGCGGTATAAGTAGTTCCTGCAATGGAGGATTGAGCAACTTTTTTAACAACACCGCTGCTGATGACCATTACTGAGTCGGTATTGGCACCGGATTGTACCCCGGTTAATTTTAAAGTATTTGTGGAAGAAGTTCCTATTGTGGTGGCAGAAGATAGGGCACCGCCTAAGGATACTTTATTAGCGGAAATTGTAACACCGTTTCCTGCGGTATAAGTTGCTATGGAGTCATTGCCCGGTGTCCAGGATGTACCATTCCATTTTAAAGTTTGTCCGCTGCTGGGAGCCGTTGATGAAACTGTTTTGCCTTGTAATTGATTGGCATTCCATAAAGCAGAAGTTGTATTGGCATTTATGGTAGTGCCGGATAGTGAAACACCTGTTCCTGCACTATAATAAGCACCGGTATCATTGCCCGGAGCCCATTGTCCTGAGGTACTATTATATTTAAGTACTTGATTATTGGTAGGTGTTACCGCACCAACTTTAGTACCTTGCAATTTATTAGCGTTCCATTGTGCCGTGGTATTCTGTGCAGAGAAAGTAGCGCCTGAAAGATTAAGTCCGGTGCCTGCTGCATAAGCGGTCGTAGAGTCATTGCCCGGCGTCCAGGAAGTACCATTCCATTTTAATGTTTGTCCACTGCTAGGTGCGGTGGTAGAAAGGGTTTTGCCTTGTAATTGATTGGCATTCCATAAAGCAGAAGTATTTTGTGCGGAAAAAGTTGTTCCACTGAGGCTAATTCCGGTGCCGGCGGTATAAGTAATACTTGCACCGGTGCTGTCCGTAGCAGGGGCCCAAGTAGTACCGTTCCATTTTAAAACTTGGTTGACGGACGGCGTAGCAGTAGATATATTTTTGCCTTGAATTTGTGAGGCATTCCATTTTGCACTGGTATTGAGAGCAGCAATGGTGCTACCACTAATACTTATGCCGGTGCCTGCGCTATAATTACCACTAATGGTATTTCCGGAAATGCTGATACCGGTGCCTGCATTATAAGTGACATTGGCATTTTTTAGGGGTTTCCATGCCGAGCCGTCAAAATAGAAGAACCCGGTGGAGTCATTGTCAAATACCATGAGTCCCTTGGCGGGAGCACTAATGGCGATACGTTGTACAGCGGTCATTCTAGGTATTAAAAATCCCCTGTTGGTAGATTTTAATTCCAGTACTGCGGAGTTATCCGGATTTGCGGTCCCGATACCTACCTGCGCGTAGCTTTTAACATTGATACCAATGATAAAAAACAGTGCGACTACCGTAATTTTTTGAAGGTGTAAAAGTTGTTTCATGTTAATGTATTGGATTAAATTTCAAATTATTGTAATTGTCATTTTCTATTATGAAAAGGGCGCAATTATTCCATCAGCAAATATTTTACTTCAAACAGTGTTATTATGTGAAAATGAGTTTTGACTTTGTATGGGTGTAATGTTGGTGTTAAACAACAAGGGTGTTCATTTCCTTACAAGATCATTGACTTCATTTCATATTATTATTTTCAATGACAAAACTATTATGGATGGGAGGCCAAGCTATAGCCATTCTCTTTTCAAATATTACCGCTGTAAGATTTTTGGATTTTAGGTGTATTTTATATTAGCAGTGGTATCAGTAAAGATTATAATAATCAGCCATATAATTCGTAAATAACTGATAATAAATGTTATATAATGTTCAAACATTTTGATTTATTCGCCTATTATATTAATACCGGCCGGTATGTAAATAAGTTAGGAACTTAAAAGGCAATCAGCGTTTAACTATTTTTTCCTTAAATTGCAGGCATTCGAGGCGTGGGGAGGATGGTTTGTGCAGAGGGGAGTGGTGAAAAAAATCAAGTGACCTAAGAAAATAATCGAAGTAAATATGAAATTCTTTTTTTTAAGACGGGCAATATATTTTACAATATTAATTATATCTGTTACTTCTGTTCATGCTCAAGATAATTTTGTTGTGAAAGATTCAAAACTAAAAGCAATATTAAGAGAATATTTGCTAACACATCCTGATATATGTAGCTATGACAGCACAGGTAAATTAGTACAATTGAGTAAAGAGGAAATTGAGGAATATTATGGCGATGCTTTGGTAGGTACTAAAAATCTGAAAAATGATTCTTTTATTACTGATAAAAAAAACATTGGAATATATATGTTTAAATTTTCCGGTTTATCTGAACGACCACACCTATATATTCAATATCCAGACAGGATTGAGTTTATCGAAATAGAGGCAAAAGATTTTAATTTCGAGAATGCTTTAAAAAAGATTATAAAATTATTTCATAAGTATCCTGATAAGTTTACTCAAAAAGAAAGAATTAAAACATTGGAAGGAGTTATGAATGTTATCTATACCTATAAATATGTGGATTTAGGGTATTAATTAAGTTACCTATATGCTTTTCTTTGGCGAACGTTGCAAATATGGGAAAATAAGTATTGTCATTTGACTAAATTCCACTTGAAACCTACCATAAAAACCTGAAATCATAAAAATAATATTTAAATTGCTAATAATTTAGGGATGGTGAACGAAATGAAAAGAGTGAGATTGTTTAGTTTTCAGGAGTGGTCTGCGAATTATAGCGCTCATCTGATAAATAAGATCCTGATTTTATACTCACAAAAACGACAAGGTTAGAGCATTTAAAGTTGCCATGACCCTATTAACCTCCAATCACCGTGGATTAATATTATAGGAAGCCGCTACAAAATGGGACCTTGTTTGCTGAAGGATGTCTAATGTTTCCTTTTCTGTACTCATGCCGAAATTATCCATGTCTTTATCTGCCGGGAATCTGAGCTTCCTCCATTTGCTTTTAATATATTCACTAATGCCATTATTTATTATTTTTATAGGGTTCGGTTTGCTTAATATATTTGCTTGCATGGTCTTGGATAATTATGGAAAGTTTCGATTTCAGTATGGCCTTTAAAGTTCAAATTTTGTGCTTTTCCAATTTATTAGTGTTACAAGCGATGTGGTATTATTTATATTATTATCTCGGGAAGATAAAGTCCTATTTATTCATAAGGTAGTATATTGAAGGTGTATTATAATATTATTAACCAATTATTTAATTGATTTGAGTTAAACCTTTAGTTTAATTAAAATGAAGGAGTATTATCTCAAATTATAAGGCGTCATTGTTGTATATTATTATTTTTATCCGATGCGCTTCCAAATCATTGTTCAGGCTGATGAAATTTTCATTTTTACTTTGTCCGTTCTCAATAATTTCCAAATGTCCCGGTCCGGATATTTGCACAAATTCCAGGTGATACATGGTATTTAAATAGCGGTAATGTACCTTGAATCCATCCCATTCCGCAGGAATACATGGGGTAAAATATAATTGATTATTTTCCTGTTGCAATCCGAGGAAAAATTCGGTAATTAAACGGTAAAGCCACGCGGAGGAACCCGTGTACCAAGTCCAGCCACCACGTCCGGCATGAGGAGGGCATGCATATACATCGGCTGCTAAAACATAAGGCTCCACTTTATATTGGGCAATTTCTTTTTCATTTTTGCCATGATTGATAGGGTTAATCATTTTTAATAATTCCCAAACGCGTTCCTTATGGCCAAGTTTTGCAAAGGCAATAATCATCCAAATGGCAGCATGGGTATATTGGCCTCCATTTTCACGAACCCCGGGAACATATCCTTTAATGTAGCCCGGATTCAAATCCCCTAAATCAAAAGGCGGCTCCAGTAATTGGATAATCCCGGATGATTGATTGACCAAATTTTGATAGGCAGATTCCATCGCAATATTAATATATTTCGCATCTCCGGCCCCGGATAGCACTGACCAACTTTGAGAAATTGAATCAATACGGCATTCCGTGTTTTTAGAGGAGCCTAATGGCGTGCCGTTATCAAACCAAGCACGTTTATACCATTCCCCGTCCCATGCATTAAGGTTGAGGTTTTCTTTTAATTTTTTACTATGCATAAGGCATTCGTCTGCAAAGGCATCATCCTTATATATTCGTGCTATTTTGGAAAATCTTTCTAATATTTCGTAGAGAAAAAATCCCATCCAAACGCTTTCTCCTTTGCCATGATGGCCTACTTTATCAAAACCATCATTCCAATCCCCGGTGCCAATGAGGGGTAATCCGTGTACACCAAGAACCAAACCATATCGAATGGCCTGCACGCAATGCTCATATAATTTTGCAGTTATTCCGGATTGAACAGGCAGGTCGTAATAGGATTCTTCATTTGCGTTTAGGAGTCTTCCATCCAGGTATGGAGTAGCAATATCCAATATGGAGACATCACCTGTACGCAATACATAAAAGGAAGTAACAAATGGCAGCCATAAGAAATCATCGGCGCAATGGGTACGTACGCCTCGCCCTACAGGAGGGTGCCACCAATGTTGAACATCTCCTTCTTTAAATTGATGGGATGCGCATAAAAGAATTTGCTCGCGTGCTATATCATGCTTGTTTTGTAATAGCGACATGACGTCCTGCAATTGATCTCGGAATCCAAATGCACCACCAGATTGATAAAATCCGGTACGTCCCCACAAACGAGCGGAAAGGGTTTGGTAGCTTAGCCAGGCATTAGTCATAAAATTAATAGCTTCATCAGGCGTTTCCACCTGGAAGGCACTCACAATAGATTTCCAATGGGCTTTTACTTTTTCCAAGGATTCATTCGCGAAAACGCTGCCTCGGAATTTTCTTACCATATCCACGGCATGGGCTGGATCATTTGCCGTTCCCAAACGAAAAATAATTTCAAATTCTTCGCCATCTTCTAAATCAAATGGAATTTGAATAGCACCGCAAGGGTCCAATGCCAAACCCATTTTACCCGAAAGTTTTTGCCTGTACATCACCTCAGGATTTTGTAAAGAACCATTTCTGCCTAAAAATTCAGTTCTATTACCGGTATAAGATTTTTTAATATAGTCTATATCAAAAAAGGCAATTCTGTTTGTAAATTCAGAAGTATAAGTATTTTTGGCAAAGATGGCCCCCGTTTCCGGATCTATTTCCGTATGGATAAACATGGCAGTTTTTGATCTTTCAGTTCCCAATACCCATTCTATGTATCCGGTTACGGAAAGCGAGCGCATTCTGCCGGAATTATTTTTTATTTTTATAACATTAAATTTTACCGGAAATTCTTGGTCAACGAAAACCTTCATTTCAGAATAGATGCCATCTTCCATATGTTCAAAGGAACTGTAACCAAGTCCGTGATGTGTAATATAAGGAGATTTGCCGCCGGCCGGCAATAGGGTAGTGGACCAAAAAAAACCGCTCTCCTCATCTCGCAAATAGAAGGCTTCACCGCCCGGATCACCTACCGGATCATCATGCCAAGGCGTAAGCCTTAATTCATGTGCATTATCAATCCATGTATAAGATGAACCGCTTTCAGATATTACCGTTCCAAATTGCGGATTTGCAATAACATTTACCCATGGTGAAGGCGTTCTTTTTTTATGATCTGAGCTAATAATATATTCAGTGCCATCGGGAGAAAATCCACCTAATCCGTTAAAGAAAACCAGATGCTCCGGCAGTGCAATAGCGCTTAAAATCGGTTTGTGTTTTTTTGAAGGTACGATAAAAGGTACTAAAGTTTTAGAAACGGATTTGCGCTTTACATGTTCAGCAAGTGTTCCATCATTATCAGAAATATTAATCCGAGCTACGGTTTGGAATAATACCCGATCCTCATTTGATATTTGATCGGATGCCCTTACAAAAATACCGGCAGGATGATCGAGCAACTCAGGAGGAATGATGGATTGAATTTCATTTTGAAAAACTTGTCTATATCCACTGTGTTCCTCGTTCCAAATAACAAGATCCACGGCTAAGCCTTTTAATCGCCAATAGGCATGCGCCTGAATCAATTGTTTTACCAAATGCATATTGGTTTGGTTTTGAACTTTCAATAATACGATAGGAAGGTCCCCGGAAATGGAGTAGCCCCAAAGTCCGGATTGACCTTTATGATTATTAATTAAAATGGCTGCCTCAGCACGAAAGGCCGGATTGGTAAAAATAATTGAACTTGCCAATTGTCCGTATAACTGTGCTTCGGATTCGGAGGCATTAATTTGCCTCAGTACAATTTGACTATGGGTCCAGGCCAATTCAAATACCCGGTCCTTATGATGTTTATCATTATATTTTTCGATAAGCTGAATACAATTTTCTTTAGATTCTGCTATGCCCTGAATTAAATCAATAATTACTGTTTCTTCAGGCTCGAGGCTGATCTTATATCGTATGGCCACCATGGGGTCAAGGACGGAGCCCTCTGTTCCTGAAAGCGGACCGGAATGATGCATGGCCTGGGGATTGATTGTCGAATTGCCGCGACCAATAAATTTATTACGATCCGATTCAAATGAAATTTCCTCAGAATTTTTTCCATGAATGCTGACTAAATGAAAAAGCCATGGAGATTTTTCTTCCGCGGAACGCGGCCTGCGGGTACATATAATGGCATTATTATGTTTATTAATTTCTGTTTGCACAAATAGATTGCTGAATGCCGGTTGCATAATATCAGATGCGGTAGTGGCAATAACAACTTCCGTATAACTGGTAATTTCAAGTGTTCTTTTATTCCCGGAACAATTGGTAAGGTGCAATCTTCGCAATTCGATATCATCTTCAGCAGAAACCATTATTTCCGTATGCATTTCAATTTCATTCTGGTTGGTTCTGAAATCCACTCTGCCTTGTGAAAATGCAGCTTCATATTTATCTCCTTTTTTAAGGGAAGGTTGATGGGTATTGGACCAAAATATTTCTTTTTCGACATCTCGTATATAGAAGAAGGTACCCCAGTTATCTCTTGTTCCATCTTCTCGCCAACGTGTCACCGCCAGATTATTCCAACGGCTATAACCGGCGCCGGCATTGGTAACCATAACGTGGTACCTTCCATTGGATAGTAATTGAACCTCGGGATTATTTGTATTAGGCGAAGTAATAATTCGCAACTTGTTTCCCGGTGCGATATAATTTATATCTGCAATTTTGGTGGTATGTGCATAAAACGTAGATGCTTTAGGAATTCGCTCCTGAAGCAGTAATAAAGTTGCTTTAAATTGAGGTTCTGCGTTAAATAATTTTTGCATGGGTCTATCCATAAGCAAATAGGCCAGCGAAAGGAAACTCATTCCTTGGTGATGCGCCATAAAGGAATACACAATGGCAGAAGTTTCTCCATGTTTTAAACGGGCCGGGGTATAGTCAATGGCTTCATAAAGTCCATATTTTCCTTCAAAACCTTTTTGAGATAATAATTCTAAATTCTCACAAGCTTTTTCCGGTGCTACCATCAATGCCAATGATGTTGCATAAGGTGCTATGACGGAATCTTCTTCGAGTCCGCGTTTAAGTCCTAAGCCGGGCGCCCCAAATGCTCGGTATTGATAATTTGAATTTGCATTAAGTAAGTTGTAGCCTGATTCGGAAATACCCCAGGGCAATCCTCTTTTTTTACCAAAATCTATTTGCCATTGTACGGCTGCTTTGTAGGTTTGATCCAGCAGTGTATTTTCAAAAGTTGGCATTATTAATAAAGGCATAAGGTACTCGAACATGGAACCACTCCATGAAAGTAATATTGAATTTCCCTGTATATTGGTGAGTAGTCTTCCCATGGCAAACCAACTTGCCTCCGGCAATTTTCCTTGGGAGATGCAAATAAATACACCTAGCCTGGCTTCAGAGGCTAATAAGTCATAATATCCGGGATCTACACTATGCTCACTTAAATTATATCCAATGGTCAGCAAATTATTTGATTTATTAAATAGAAAATCCCATTCCATATCTGCAAAATCATTGCATTGCTCAGCCAAATCCAAACTTGTTTCTATTCGTTCTTCAATTAATTGTATGGAATGATAGATTGTAACGTAACAAGTATCCAACCATTCGTTTTCAAGAATGGTATTGTTTGGATTTTTGAGATTTTCTAATTTAATTAATAATTCACGATTTGCTTTTAATAATTCCACGGGCGTGCTATTTCCCGGGTGAAAAAAAATATTTTTAAAACGTTCGGGGATTTCCGATAATTGAAAATATAAAGGGTTTAAAAAAATATTTTCATTTTTCAAGTCTTCTAATTGTCTGCAAATTCTTTCACTCCACCAAAGCTTTTCTGTATTTTCATCTTCGCTAAAGTTTTTTATTATTAAATTAAATAAAGTAGAAAGTTCCTGCACGGTTTGCCATATCATGCTGCTTGAATATTGTATATTAATACAAGCTTTATATAGTGCGTCTTTAAAGGGAATTAATATTAATTGTTCTTCCGCCGGAAAGCAATCTTCAAATAATAGCATGCTATCCATAAGGCCGTCAAATGCTTTTTCAGGGATTATTTTTTTATTGGGGATGGATAATAAACCTTGTTTTAAAGTTAATAATGCACCGGCCATATTTCCGCTATCTACAGTAGAAATATAATTCGGGATTAAAGGATTGAGCGTTTCGGTATCGTACCAATTATATAGATGACCTTTGTACTTTTCCAATTTATCCATCGTTAAAAGGACATTGGCAGTTCGTTCTAATAATTGCGGCGTAGTTATATATCCAAAATCATATGCGGTAACATTAGAAAGTAGGGATAAGCCAATATTGGTAGGGGAGGTTCTATGGGCAATTTCATTGGTAGGTAATTCCTGAAAGTTATCAGGTGGCAGCCAGTTATCCTCAATCGTAATAAAAGTCTCAAAAAAGCGCCAATTTTTTCTGGCCAGTTTACGAAGATAAACATCTTGTTCTTTAGATAATTTTAAAACTTGTATTTTGGCTGGCTTGCTTACGAACCAAGTAATTAATGGAGATAATATCCATAGTGAAAAAATAGGTCCGGCTATAATTAATTTTACCGGAAAAAAGATGGCAATATAAAATGCGATGACCAGAGTAATAAAACATTCCACCCACATGGAATAATAGGAGGCAGGAAGACTTTCTTTTTTAAATATTTCTTCATTTATAGAAGGGCTCCATTCCAAGAGGTTTTTTCGAATAAAAACCATACGCCAAACGGTTTTTGAAATGGCATTAATATTGGAAATGGCTTCATAGGGCAAACAAATAAATGTGAAGAATGTTTTTTGAACAATGGTAGATTGTTCCCGGATAAAATTACCGATATGGTGAGAAAATATAACATCTCCCGGCTTATTAATGGCATTCCAAAGCGAGGCAATAAATATAGGGAAAACAATAATACCCGTGACTGTAAACATCCAAAATAGAGGAGTTGCGGATAATACTAATTCTAATATTAGAAAAATAGTAAGTGCGATAGGAAATAAACTTCTTCTAATATTATCAAATATTTTCCAGCGAGATAAGGCTGATAATGGATTTGCATGCCAATTTCTATTTTCGTCAGGAACGAAAGGTAAAAACCATGCAAAAATTTGCCAATCACCGCGGGTCCATCTAATACGTCTTTTCATATCAGAACGATAGCTTCCGGGATATTTTTCAAAAAGTTGAACATCGCTCAATAAACCCGAACGGATATAAGCGCCTTCTAATAAATCATGACTTAAAATACTGTTGTCGGCAAATTTATTTTCCAGGACATTTTTAAAAATATCCACATCATATATACCTTTCCCAATAAATGAACCTTCTTCAAATAAATCCTGATAAACATCCGATGATGCCTTCGTGTAGGGGTCAATACCCGGTTCGTTACCGTGCATAAAGGTATATGAGGAACTACTGATATCCGGCAAACTTACCGTTACCCTGGGTTGCAATATGCCATAGCCTTTGGTAACTCTTTTTTTGATCGGATCATACCAAGGGCGGTTCATGGGGTGTGCCATAGAGCCTATCAGTTTCCAGGCAGAGCCTAATGGAAGTTGCGTATCTTCATCAAGGGTTATAATATATTTTACGGATTGAAAAATGCTTTGGTCTCCAATAATTGCCGAAAAATGATCACTGCCATTTCCTCGAAGTAATTTATTTAAATCAGATAATTTTCCACGTTTTCTTTCACGGCCCATCCATGTATTTTGTTTCGGATTCCATTTTCTAGGCCTATGAAATAAATAAAATAAATCCTGTTCCTTCCTATCATATTTATCATTTAGAGCAATAATACATTTTTTGGCGGCCTCCAATAATTTTTCATCCATCGGAAGGTTTTCTGTAGAGGCATCCGTGAAATCTGTTAATAATCCAAAATGTAAATTCTCATTTCTATTAGCAAGGTAGCGTACTTCAAGTGCCTCAGCAAGGTTTTCAATTTCCTCTTCATTCACTAACATGGCCGGGATAATGACCATGGTTTTAAATTCAGAAGGAATAACCTTTGAAAAATCCATTCTGGGAAGTAAATTAGGATTAATTAATAGGGTAGCAAAGAAATCCACTACTGCTATGGTTACCTGGCTCGTGCAGATAAGTAAAATAAGAAATATTAAGGATAAGAAAAATAAATTGGAAATATCTTTATTAACACTTTTCAACATAATACTACTCATTAAAAAAGTGAGGAATATTATAATAAAAGCATAAATTTTAAATGAATGTTTATTGAAAAATGATTTAACTAAATTGGATAAGTTTTCACGAATTCCGGCACTATTTCTAGTTTGTTTTAAACCTGGTCCCAGCAAAAAATATCCAACATGAGAGTTACGATGATCCTGAACAGGGCTTACATTTTTAGCTGATAAATCAATGACAATTTCTGCAATTTCTTTTTCCGGTTTATTGCTCAGCTTAGCAATGTTTTCTACAACATGTCGATAATGGTCTCGCGTATGAAAATCCATCAAATGATAGGTTTTGCTTATATCTTGTTTCAGGATTTGTTCAACAATGCTATGATTTTCTATAAATTCACGCCAATCCATGGAATTTAATAGTCGTAAACTATTAATACTATTACTCACTGAAACTTGATCTGCTGCTTGTTTTTTTATTTCAGCATTGACCAATTCTACTCCCGTTAATCCACTTTCGGATAAGCGTTGTTCAATCCAGTTTAATGCCAATGCCAGGTCAGTTCCTTTGCCACGTAATTGTCTGGTAATTTCTGATACGAAAGCCCCTAAAATAGGCGGCTTAGAGCGGGCCATATCTGCGATGATAAGAATTAAATCGGTAGGCGTATTTTCATCTACCTCAATCATTTTTTTTGCCCAATAATTGGCTAGATTTCTATCTACTCTGTCTATGGCTACACGTACAGCTACGCGACGTAGATTTTCTATCAGGCCTAATCGTAGCATAATTGGAATGGCCCATAATTCCCCCAGTTTTAAATTAGTGATGGTTTGATACGAGTTAATAAATACACTTAGATTATCTATGTCAATTCTGCCATCGCTATGGGATACCATTTGAAGTACGATATCATAAATTCGGGTTAATCCTTTTGAAGAATGATCTGATAACTGTGGTAAATCTTTACTATAGCCCTTAGGGAAGTGTAATTTAGCAATACGTATATGTTCTTCAATAAGGTAGAAATTATCAATTAACCATTCACCGGCCGGGGTTACCTGATGTTTTTTTTTGAATGATTCGGTTAGTAATTTTCTAACTTCATTTAATATGAGTTCATTATCAGAAAGTCTTTTTAACAGGTGCTCCTTAGCAGGTTTGGTACTTAATTTATGACTTAGTGCCAATGTTTTTCCAAACTTTTCCAGTTGCTCTATGCTTAATAAATCATCTCGAAGCGGCTCTTCATTTAAATAATTCAAGGGAGAATTATTGGTAGGGAACAGTGACCTCATATTGGAAATAAGTTCGTGCGCGGAAGGAATTAATTGCATTTGATCTTTTGTTTTTTAAGATGTTTGATATGTTGTAAACATCTTAATTTAATTTTGAAGTTATCATTTAAATAAATATTCCGAATACATTTTGGTTAAGAACCTAAAATGATATACAGAAAATTAATCTTAAAAATAACTTTTGTTGCTTTGATACCCATTAAAAGAAAATGAGGTAAAAATTCTTTTCATACTTTTACCATAGTTTCTTAAAAATGCAATAACTGATTTATCCTTCCCTTAATTTATAAAATAGGAGTAAAAAAGTTTAAAACCAAACAAATAAAGCGGAATTGATTAGGAAAATTGGATTTTCAGAATTTTGGAGGTTACGCTCAACTTTATGTATGGTATCATTCGCATCACCCCATTCCAATTCAAGAACATAAAAAATAGGATTTGACTTTTTATGTACAAGTTTCTTCTTAAACAAAAATATTCCGAAAAGGGTTCCAAGTTAAATGTTTGTTGCCATTTATAGCTATCATTGTGCAAAAGGTTAATAATTGCATACCATACGTAGAAACCTAAGGCATTTAATATTTCAAGGAATCTTCAATTGAAGTATTTATGTAAAACAATTGGAAATTTATATAACAATTCCGTAAGGCATTAACTACAACTTTGTATGGATATAACACTTAAGTTACATCTTTAAATTTATAATCATGAAAAGTAATCAAGAACTACAGACAGATGTTCAAAATGCCATAAAATGGGAACCATTATTGAATGATGCAGAAATTGGAGTAACTGCCAAAGATGGTGTTGTTTCACTTTCCGGTGTGGTAGATAGCTATGCTAAAAAAATGGAAGCTGAAAATGCAGCCAAAAAAGTTATCGGCGTAAAAGCATTGGTGGAAAAAATTGAAGTTAATTTTCCCGGTAGTTTGAAAAAGACTAATGTGGAAATAGCGAATGAGGTTTTAGCATCCTTAAAAGCTAATTTGTCTATTCCTCAAGATAAGGTTACGGTCAAGGTTGAAGATGGATGGGTAACTTTAGAAGGCGAATTGCCCTGGAATTATCAAAAAGAAGCTGCCAAAAGGGGAATTAATTATCTGATCGGTGTTAAAGGAGTAACCAATAGCATTAAAATAAAAGCTGATACTTATGATGCCATAGAGAAAAAGGTAGTAGAAGATGCCATTGCCAGAAGTTGGTCAGTAGATGACAGTGATATAAATATTTCTGTATCCGGAACTACAGTCACGATAGATGGAACCGTGGATTCATGGTATGAGAAAGAAGAAGCAAGTCGAATAGTATGGAATACACCTGGTGTATGGAATGTAAAAAATGAACTAGTAGTGGATTATGACTACGCATTTAGTGAATAATTTAAGATAAACAGTGGAGAAATTAATTCTTCACTGTTTTTATATTTTTATGAAAAATTACAAATTGTTTTCTCCCGCAAAAATTGGAACTTTATCCTTGAAAAATCATATAGTAATGGCACCAATGACCAGATGCCGTGCCAAGGGTAATATTGCAAATGATTTAATGGCTACCTATTATGAGCAGCGTGCATCTGCCGGCTTAATTATCACTGAAGGTACTTCTCCTTCACCGAATGGCTTAGGATATGCTCGTATTCCGGGTATATTTAATGAGGCGCAAATACAAGGATGGGAAAAAGTTACCTCAGCCGTTCATAAAAGTCATGGAAAAATATTTATTCAATTGATGCATACCGGAAGAATTAGTCATATTTTAAATATGTCGGAAGGTACTGAAATTATGGCACCTTCTGCAATAAAGGCGACCGGGCAAATGTGGACAGATGCTAAGGGATTGCAAGATTATCCTACCCCAAAGGCGATGACAGCAGCGGATATTATTTTGACACAAGAGGAATATGTTAACGCCTCTAAAAATGCTATAAAAGCTGGTTTTGACGGCGTAGAACTTCATTGCGCAAATGGTTATTTACTGGAGGAGTTTTTATCACCTATAAGTAATGTGCGAACTGATAAATATGACGGAACCCTTGAAAACAGATGCCGTTTTGTGATTGAAGTGGTCACAAAAGTGGTTCATGCCATTGGTAAGGAGAAAACCGGTATACGTTTATCTCCCTATGGTGTGGCGGGCGATATGCCAAATTATCCGGAAATTGATGCTACTTATAATTATTTATCTATAGAGCTTAATAAGCTGGATATAGCTTATATTCATCTTGTGGATCATTCCTCGATGGGGGCACCAAATGTGCCTGTTGAAATAAAGCAATTAATTCGTAAAAACTTTAAAAATACTTTAATAATTTGTGGTGGATATGATAAAGAAAGTGCGGAAAAGGAAATTGAAAGTGGATTGTGTGATTTGATAGGATTTGGAAGAGCATTTATAAATAATCCTGATTTGGTAGCTAGATTAGAACATAATTATGAATTATCGCAAAACTTAAAAATGGATTTATTTTATACTTCTGAAGCGCACGGCTATATAGATTATCCTGTTTATAAGGAGCCTATTATACTTCAAATTCAATAAGAAAATAATATGGATATCAAGAAAAGAATACCTCAAATCCAAATTTACTTAAAAATAATATTATAGTGATGTCGGACACATTAAACGTCCCCATTGCCTTTAGCGCTAATTTGAGTAAAATTAGGGGCAGCATTAAAATTACGTTAACCTGTGTTTTAATGACAAGACAGCATATTTACTTGCTACCGCAGTAAGCTAAATTTTAAATATTAATAAATAAAATTATGAAGAAACAAGAAATGAAACAACTCCAAGGAAAGCTATTGCTTGCGATAAATAAAGTACTTAAAAATAATAATTCAGATCTCAGCGATAAAGTAAATTCCGTCGTCAAAAAATCGATTAAAAGTATTGTTAAAAAAACGGATAAGCAAATTAAAAAAGCGCTTAGATTGGAGTAAATGAATATACTTGAAGAAGACTTGAGAAATTATGAATTTCTTGCGCTCAATTCAAAAGAAATTATTGAAAAGCAAGTTGATTCATATCGTCAACAACATTCTTATGCGGCAACTATCATTGGCTTCACCGTATTATTTATTCCTTTTTTCTTAAATAGTTTAGATGGAACCAATCAAATTTTACAATGGATTTCTATTCTTCCAATTGTACTTTTTATCAGTTCCATTTTATTAATGTTAAGTATTTTTAGAGGAAAACCATTGGATCAAGCTTTTTCTGTAAAGAAGTACCAGGAACTTCTTGTAAAAACATATAAGGAAACCTTGGTTTTTGAAATTGAAGCTAAT
Source organism: uncultured bacterium (assembly GCA_903829945.1). Taxonomy (GTDB): domain Bacteria; phylum Bacteroidota; class Bacteroidia; order CAILMK01; family CAILMK01; genus CAILMK01. Next base: position 18,962 of record CAIKRV010000005.1, read on the forward strand.
AAATCCTCCTATTCAAAAAATGAGCTTATTACTATTAAAGGTAATAATAGATATATGCAAGGAGTGGCTTTAACTACTATGGCTATTTTGATTGCCATTATTTTATTGGTAGTAAATACTTTTATTGCCATTGAAAAATCGCCAACTAAAATACATATAGTTAGTACTTCTAAAAGCCAAATAAGTATATTAACTAATATAAGTTTACAATTGGTGTTTGCGAATGTACCTGCTGAGAAATAAAGAATATCAGGAATTTTAGAACCAATAGTGTAATTTTTGGATTATATAATTTCCTCAGAATATATGCAATAAATACAAGGAATGATGTAATTGTAACCGGTTCCTTTTTTTGTAAATTTGTATTGGATTATTAAAGATTTACTGACCTAATGAATAATAAGATTTTCTTGGAAGATATATTTTCACTTACTTATGTAAAATATATTTTCGGAAAAATATTTGAAGGCTTGATTGTGAATTTGAGTTTTGATGTTAATTAAATTTATGAAAGCTCAAAAAATTTATTTGCAGTATTATATGGAGGTTTTCTTTTTTAGTTCAACCTTCAGCAATTTTGATTTTGTTTTAGATTATTTTGAAAATGAATTAAGATGGTACATTTTTGGAATATAATCCAATTTGAATTTTAAAAACGATTAAAAAAATATTATGGGAAATTTACTTTATGCGGTTGCAGTGATTTTAGTTTTAGCTTGGTTAATAGGTATTGTAGCTTATGGTGCCGGTGGCTTAATTCATATTTTATTAGTAATTGCAGTAATTGCAGTTGTTCTAAGAATTATATCCGGCAGGAGGCCTCTCTAGAAAATTTATGTTTAAATTTTCAAATGGAATTACTTTTATATTAAATTA
>CAIKRV010000006.1 GCA_903829945.1 uncultured bacterium
AATGGATTTGGATAAATATTCAAGCTATAATTTACTGCCGGCGTTTCATTAATACCGGTCCACATTACGGTGATGGAATCAATGGTAGTAGTAGTACAACCGCCATTGGTAGTAGTTAATTTCACTGCATAACGACCAGGCTTGGTGTATTGGTGAGAAGTAGTTGCCACGGTAGCGCCAACACTTGCATCTCCATAATCCCAACTGTAGGTTGTCATAGTAGTATCACCGGCTTTCAAGGAAATGGTTCCTTTATTGATGGTGGTATCAACTTTATAGCTGAATCTGGATATCGCGCTATCAATACCGATTGGTTTGGTAGCACTGGAAGTACATCCATTATTATCAGTTACTGTTAACATAGCAGTATAAGTGCCTTGTGCATATACCGTACCTGCATTCATAGTAGAAGCAGATTTACCATTACCAAAGTTCCAAGCATAAGTAGCAATAGTACCGGTGCTGGTGTTATAGAAGTGTGCACTATCACCAGGACATGCTGTAGAGGCTGTAAAGCTGGCTACAGGCAATGCATTTACTGTTACCGCCATGGAAGTAGAATCATAACAGGTTAAGCTTGTAGCTACCCCTTGAACGATACGATATTTACCGGTATTGGTATAATGCGTAAATGTTGGATTAGCAGAAGTAGATGAATCCACACGTACAGGAACTGCACCAGTGTAATCCACTAAGTAGTATTTGTAATTACCAACACCTGAAGCAAGACCGGTTCCATCCGTTACGAAGAAGGAATCACCTTTACAGATATTTGCTTTCTTCACGCTGAATTTAGCTTTGGTAGGAACACTGATAATAACTGTAGCAGTATCTGTATCATTGCTTGCATCGCCATCACCGGTTAATACGGTATAGGCTTTGATGAAGTATTTACCACCGGAAGTAGTATTCCATGATGGAGACATGCTTAAAGAAACAGTTGCATCAGCACCGGCATTGATGGTAGTAGTCACTGCAGTATTACCACTGGCAGTACCTGCTCCGCTAATTTTCACATATACGGAGTAGCTACTTTGAGCAGCAGTTCCATAGTTATGAACTTTAACAGATACTGTTGTATTGCTATTACCGCAATCTTTAGTGGAAGGACTTAAAATAGCACTTACACCAAGGTCATTAGCGTTATTGCTAAATTCATCCGCACCGATATCAGGTTTAGAAGTACTTCTCTTTTCATTATCAATATCAACAGTAACCAAGCTCATTGGATGGCCGGCATTTGAAATGATGGTAGAAGATGAAGTAGCATGTAAATCACCTGTGGAAGGACTGTTATAATATGGGTCACCGCTTATGCTACCTGCATCATATGTAGATGCTGTTTGAATATCAGATAAGCTGGCACAAGTGCTACCATTCCAATAAGCAAAAGTAGAACCTGAAGTATAGTAATCATTATAATCAGAAATACCGATATTATAAATATATGCCACCGGACCACTATTATCATTTACAAATGAGTTATTGTAAAGATTAACAATTTTACCGGAAGTATAATGGTAGGAATAAATTGCATATCCATAGCTAGAAGATACATTTACGCTATTATAATAAATATCTAACATATCATTATAGTATGCCATGATACCATAACCGTTACTACCTGACATAGTGATGAAGTTATTGGCAACTAAGTTAGTGTCATTACCACTACCTACACCAACACTATAATACATAAATAATCCGTAGTAAGCTGATGCTTCGAATATATTATTACGAGTAATAGTCATGCTATCTTGGTAATAAGTATAAATACCAGCGTAGTCATTGCTATCAATCATATTATGAGTAACTACGTTTCCAAACTCAGCAGTACCATAAGGTGCACCTAGGTAAACAGCATAATAGCTACCGCCAATTTGGTTGTTAGCAATAGTATTGTATTGCTCACCGCTGCTGTTAGGATCATCATTTATAACATAACCATAATTCCAAGTACCGGAAGTATTACCGGTTACTACGCAATTAGTAATAGTATTATGACTTGCTTTACCTGTAATGTAAATAACATCATCATAAGTATAAGAACTACCTACGTTTGTAAAGGTCATTAATTTGAAGGTAACATAATTGGTACCACTTAATTTCACCACATAGCCATGGCTGGAATATGAACCTGAAGTAGTAGTATCTAAAATAACCTTTGTGCTATCTAAGCTTTGAGATTGGAATAAAACGGTATTTGTGGAAGAAGAACCTGTAATGGCTTTCAAATTAACTTGTTCGTTATAATAACCATCTCTTACATTAAAGATAACCGGACCACATAATCCTTGATTATTTAATGCATTAGCAGCATCACGGAAAGTAGCATAACTTGGAGAAACACCACCGATAGTATAAGTACCGGATAATCCGCCACCTCTGCTAGCTTTAACAGTATCATTAGCAGCATTGCTATCTAATACACCATTTGGTTTGGAAGTCCAAGCAACGATGTTAGAGGCAGTACCTGATTTGAAGGTAACAGAACCTACTTTAACTGAAGTTGAAGTGAAGGAAGCTAAAGTACCTGTCCAGCTATATGCTGTCATGGTAGTTCCATTTACACTCCAGTTAATAGTAACGGAAGTCATCGTGGAAGAACCTGCATTTAATAAGCGAACATATAAGTCTTTAGTTCCACCGCAAATACCAAGACTAGGACTATCAATAGCAGCTGCACTTGCATCATTTGCATAAGAACGTGTTTCATCTGCACCGATATTTGGTTTAGGTGAACGTTTTTGTTGGTCAATATCTTCTTTTACCATAGGTAAAGATAAACCATCATGCATTAAGAAGGAAGAACCAGTTGTTAAGTGCAAATCACCGGTAGAAGCAGAAGCAAACATCGCATCACCGCTTTGGCTATGTGCATCCATGCTATTAGCAGTTTGTAAGTCACTCAAAGTAGCACAAGAAGTTCCAGCCCAATCAGCAATGTTTCCACCACTTGCAGAGTAGAAATCATTATAATCAGAATTGGTAATGCTATTGTATTCATACAATGCATATCCGCCACCATCATTTTGAGCAATATTGTTAACAAAATTTAATACGTGACCGGAATACCAATCATATAAGTAAACTGTATAATAATAAGAACTAGTAGGATTATTATAGAAGCTATTATTATAAATGTTGGTCATGTTATTAACGTAACCCATTAATGCGTATGCATAACTGGAGTTCATTGCAACAAAGTTGTTCATAATATAAGAACTATCATATCCTGTACCGTTACCAATAATACCGTAAGAATAAATACCATAGTAACCGCTGGACATATTTACATTATTTCCGCTTACGGTTACGCTATCCAAATATTCCAACATGATACCGTAGTACATAGCACTATCAATGGTATTATGATAAATTACGCCTCCAAGCTCCCCTGTAGATGTAGAATATGGACCTTCCCACATGATGGCAGCATTACCACCATTAATTTGACAATTTGATAGGGTATTGTAAGGGTCATTGGTATTGTAATCATTATGTATTGTATAACCATAGTTATAAGTAGAACTGCTGGTATTGGTTGTAGCAACACAATTAGCAATAGTATTATAACTTGATTTACCGGTAATATATACTGCATCAGAATATACATAAGAAGATGGAGGTGTATTAATTAAAGACATCCATTTGAATGTAATATAGCTGGCATTATTTAATTCCAATGCATAGGCAGGTGAAGAATAACTACCACCCCATGAGGTATCTACAATAACTTTTGAGCTATCTTTTGATTTGGATTGGAATAATATAGTAGCAGTAGCGGAAGTACCTTTAATATTACCTATTTTAATAGATTCGTTATAAGTACCATCAGCTACATTAAAGGTAGTTGCACCGCAAACACCTAAAACATTTAAAGCATTAACCGCATCTCTGAAAGTAGCATAATCCGGACTAACACCACCAATGGTTAAAGTACCGGAAATACCGCCACCTTTAACGGCTATATTAGTATCATTTGCTGCATTACTATCCGTAGCGCTGTTTGGATTACTGGTCCAAGATTTAATAACTTTAGATTTAGCAGGAAGGAAGGCTACAGAGCCTATCTTAACGCTAGTCTTAGCTAAAGAGCTTAGAGAACCTGTCCAGCTATAGCTGGTCATGGCAGTACCATTTACACTCCAATTAATATTAACTGAAGTAAGAGTAGTAGCACCGGCATTAAATAAAGATACATAAATATCTTTAGTACCTGAACAGAAAGTAGTAGGACTATCAATACCTGCAATAGATGCATCAATTTGATACATGTGAGTTTCATCTGCACCAATGTTTGGATGAGCAGAACGTTTTTGACCATCAATATCAAAAGGAACAGATGCACGTGCAACACCTTTGTGAAGCACCGGTAAAGAAAGTGAAGTTAAGTGTAAATCATAAGATGCCGCATTATTGAATAACGGGTCACCGGATACACTATTAACATCCATACTATTGGTAGATTGTAATGCGGCCAAGTTAGAACATGAAGTACCACCCCAATATCCTAAAGTACCACCTGTTGTATACCAATCGTTATAATCAGAATAAGTTACGGCAGTACTATTGTAAACGTAAAAACAAGAACCACCATTAAAGTTGGTTACTATATTATTGACAAAATTGAAAACAGAAGTACTGAAGTTATATAAATAGAAAGCATAATAATAACTGGCAGATGAAGCAGCATTAATGCTATTATTATAGAAGTTTACCATAGTACAATAGTCAGCCATTACAGCATAACCATAAGAGGTATTCATATTTATAAAGTTATTGGCAAATAAGCTGGAATCCGTACCGGAACCGCTACCAGAAAATTGATATAAATATAAACAATAGTAACCTGCACTCATGTTGATTTTATTATTCACAAAAGTGAAGCTATCTTGATAAGTAAGATATGCACCCATGTAGGAACCGCTATCAATTAGGTTATTACGATATACATTTCCTTTTTGACCGCCGGAACCTGCATTATAAATAATATACTCACCACCATCTATTTCATTATTGAAGAAAGTATTATTATTACCGGAGTTAGTGATTGCATATCCATAGGTAGAATACATACCGGTACTTACCGCAATTCTTTCATTGCTAAAGGTATTGTTATGTGCGCCGCCAACTAATTCTACTGAATTAGCATATACATACATTGAAGACGGAATATTTTGAATGGTAATTTGGTTAAAAGTAACCCAAGAAGCACCATTTAATTGTAAGGTATAGCCTTGCGCAGACCAACTTCCACCCCAAGCAGTATCTAAAATTACTTTAGAACTATCTTTAGATTTGGATTGGAAAGTAACGGTATTAGTAGCAGAAGCACCAGGTAATGTGTTAATAGTTACAGATTCATTATAAGTACCATCAGCCACGGTATAAGTGATAGCACCGCAAACACCTTTAAGGTTAAGATCACTTACTGCTGCACGGAAAGAGGTATAGTTCGTAGAACCAGAACCTGCAGGGTCAATAGTAAATGAACCATTTAGACCGGAGCGTACATTTATAGAATCATAATTATGAGGCGTTTTACCAAAGGAAGAACCATTGGCACTGCTTACATAAGAAACTATAGGATAAACCGTAGAGGAACTGGAGAAGCTATAAGAACCAATTTTAACTAAAGTCATAGCACCGGAAGCTAATGTACCGGTCCAAGAATAGGAAGTTTGAGCTACCCCGCTTATAGACCATTCAATAGTTGCAGTAGTAATGCTATTAACCCCTTTATTATATAGGTTAACATAAACGTCTTGTGTGCCAACGCAGAATCCTGAAGTAGGAGAAGCGATATTTTTAATGGCAGGTAAAACTGCAGGAGGAGTAAATTCATCAGCTCCAATATCAGGAGTGGTGGTACTTCTTACATCTCCATCAATATCAGTTGTGATACCGGCAATAGGAGTACCTACATTATTAATACCCGGAGCATTAACGTGAAGATCAGTATTAGAATTATAAATAGGATCTAAAGTTACGTCATTCGCACCGAAGCCTGAGCCGGAACCGGACCAAGCACTTATAGTGGAATAAGAAGAACCGGAATATGTAATTAAACTACCACTGCTTGGATATAAGTTATTGTAATTCTCATCTGTCCAATAGTACCCTTGAAGAGGGGCACTGGCGTTAGAGTTTACAAAATTATTATTGTATATCGTAACATCAGTAGTAGTAGTATAATGGTAAATATTTGCACCATAGGAAGTACTAGCCGCACCATAAATATTAACGTTATTATAAGCGACATTAAGTTTGTCGCTGTAGTATAACATCATACCTGCATTGGTATAAGGCGTACCTGTAGAACCTATAGAAATAAAGTTATTATCAATTTGGTTATGATAATTATTACCATAATAAGAATACCCTAAATAGATGGTATACATACCATAGTTACCATAAGGCATATTAATTTTATTGTTGGATACAATAATACTATCCTGAGTATAAATCATAAAGCCGTAATAATAACAGCTATCCATAATGTTATGGTCAAAAACGTTACCGGTTTCTGCACCACCGCTGGTGAAGGAACCAAACCAATAAGTACCATAATAACCACCTTTCATGTAGTTATTAGAGAACATGTTGTATTGATCTTGCGAGTAGGAATACGTGGTATAATTGTAACCGGAATAAATCAAGGAACCGTAAAAGGTAACCCCTGAAGCATAAGGTCCAATTAATTGACATCCGACAAGTGTGTTACTGTCGGATATATTGTCAACGATAACGACATGGTCATAGTAAGAATAACTTGCTGTTCCCATGGTCATTTGCATAGTAATTTCACTAAATTTAACGAAGCTGGTATTATTCAAGTGAAGTACGAAATTTGGGGAAGAATAACTTCCACCTGCTGTCCATTGCAGAACAACTTTTGTACTGTCACCGGAATGACCTTGGAAAGTAATGGTATTGGTAGAAGAAGCCCCTGTAATAGCAGGAATATCTACCGATTCTAAATACGTTCCATCAGAAACATTAAATGTTACTGCACCACTAACACCCGGTCCGTTGGCAGTACCGCCGGAAGCACGAGCACCAGTAGTAAGGTCTGAATCAGCATCATTGAAACTAATGTAATTAGTCGCAGAAGCAGCCTTGCTTGGATCAATGGTATACTTACCACTCAATCCGCTTGCCTTTAATGATTGCGATATGCCGAGAGCAAACACAATCAAAAGGGCAAAAAGCACTTTGATTTGAAATTTTGTAGTACGTGTTTTCATGTTTAAATTGTTTTCAGCACCAAATATAAGAAAATTAATTTATCTAACCATACGGATTACAAAGATTTTATCTATAAATTTCTTTCAAAAATTACCTTGAAAATACCTTGTTTTAATTAATATATTTATCTAATTTATTTAACTTGTTGTTTTTTAATGCTTTAAACTATTTTGTTTGAATATTCATTTTAGATTTACTTAATATACAAGCATGCCAAATTTAAAAATTATTTTACCGTTTTCAAGTACCCTAAAAATAGCGTTTATGCATCCCGAAATTTCCTGAATTTCATCCCTAATTTAGTCGTTTTAAAATCTCCATTTTTTAATCAATATTGTGAATTTTAATTTGTTGTTAATTGTTTAGTATCCTTCAATCTTGTTTTTTAGCTGTGCGGACTAAGTTATACCTGCTTATTGGTTAAATATTTATTACTTTGTGTGTGAAAAAGATAATTACTCTCATTTTAATATTGGCGGCCGTTTCCACTTGCTTTGCACAATCAGAGCATAAGGATATTCAACCTCATTTCGGAAAATCAAACGCCAATAACTACTTGGGGTATATTCCGTACATTTCCGAATACATGCCTATTAAACGAGTAAGAATTGTATTACATATTTTACAAAGAGACGATGCCAGCGGAAATTTTCAAGAAAATCCGCAAGATTTAGCTTTTATTAATCGAATACTAAATCATACCAACGGCATATTAAAAGATTTGGATTCCGTCCGACCGAACACCAAAAATATTCAGCGCCGGGTGCGCGATTCCAGAGTACAATTTATAGTGGATACCATCCTTTTCCATCAAGATTCTAAAATGTATGATTTTAAGCAAAACTGTGGCGATTATAATACCCATATACACGATACTTTTCTCAATGAATCCAAAGCATTTGACCATGCAGAAAAACTTTATCTGAAATATGTTTCAAATAACCCTGATTTAAGTAAGAAAGATATTGATTCTGCCATCAATATCTTTTTTGTGGAAGGAGGCACCTGGAATGGCAGAGGGATGACCTATGGCCTTTTTAATAAGCGTTGGATTTACATTCTGGGCAGTTGGTACAATTACAAATTTTCACAATTTGCACCGGACCATTGGACCAATGGTTTGACACTGGCCCATGAGTTAGGTCATGCGTTAGGCTTGGAGCATCCTTTTGATTATTGCAGCTGTAAGGATGTTCAAAAACTTTCCAAAGGCACAACTAATAATTTAATGGATTATTGGCCCAAGGAAGGAAACGCAATGACTCCTTGCCAGGTAGGAACATGGCACCTTGGCCTATCAGGATATCATGGTGATGTTTATAAAGCTGTTATCAACGATTGGTGTTCATTCCATCAAAATGAATCTATCACTATACAAGGTGATGATACTGTTTTTTTTGATGGTGACCGAAAATTATTAGGCGATCTAACCATAGCATCCGGTGCCGTTTTAATAGTAAAATGTAAATTATCCATGCCTCCGGGAGGAACCATAACAATCATGCCCCATGGAACATTAATAATTGATGGCGGGAAAATATATAATGCATGTGGACAAAAATGGAATGCCATAGTAATGGATAAAAACACACATTTTCTTTTTTTCAAAATAAAATCTAGCAGTGTATTGCAGATTTATAACGATGGGAGTTTTATTGATTCCGAAAATGGGATTTTAAAAATGGAATTATAAAAACAAAAATTATTCAAAAACACAAGCAAGTGTAAGAAAAGGAGAAAATAGTTTTGATTTTGGCTCTGTTTGGTTGTAATTTGGCATCGAAATAATATATAATATGAGCATTAGTACGCAAATTAACGAAGAGCTTAAACAGGCTATGAAGGATAAAAACGAAGCGGCATTACGTGCCCTACGTGCCATCAAATCAGCATTGATTTTAGCAAGAACAGAGAAAGGCGGTCAGGACGAAGTAACTGATGAACAGGCAATTAAATCAATTCAAAAACTTGCCAAACAACGTAAAGAATCAATTGAGATTTATAAAAATCAGAATCGATTAGATTTACAAAAAAGTGAGGAAGAAGAGCTCGCTGTCATTGAAAAATTTCTTCCGGCACAACTATCCGAAGCCGATTTAAGAGCTGCCATTGCAAAAATTGTAGAAGCTTCAGGAGCTAAAAGTGCTTCCGAAATGGGAAAAGTAATGCCACTTGCAATGAAAGAATTAGGATCATTAGCTGATGGAAAACTAATTTCAGCAATAATAAAAGAATTGCTGAGCTAAAATTTTCCATCAACCTCCCAAAAGCTATTTTTAATGACACCTTTAGATTTGTTCTTTTTAATTCCCATCACCTTTGGAATCATGCATGGTTATCGGAAGGGTATAATTATTGAATTATTTTCCACGGCAGCTTTAATTTTGGCCATCATTGCCAGCATGAAACTAACTTCAAAACTGCTGAGCATTTTGGAAAATTCACTGCACGGCTCCACTTATTTACCTTTTATATGCTATGCAGTTGTATTTATCGGAGTCTTTTTCATTGTGATGCAGCTTGGAAATATTTTCGATAAAGCTGCTACCCTGTTGCATTTAGGAATTATTAATAAAATTGCAGGAGCCGCCCTAAGCTTAGTTAAAATCCTTTTTATGATAAGCTTATTTTTATGGCTAGGCGATCAAATTCATATTCTTTCAGAATCTATGCAAGAGCATTCCTTTTTTTATACCCATTTTCACAAATTGGCTCCTGTAATTATAAACAAACTCAGTCCAATGCTGCCTTATATGAAAGATTTATTGAAAAATATAGAAACATTCTTTGATACCATTAAAAGCTAAGGCATATAATGAAACAAAATGATTCTTTTAATTGACAATTTTGATTCTTTCACATTCAATCTCTATGATTATATTTTACAAACTAACGAAAGTTGTATCGTAAAACGTAATGACGCTATTGATATTCAAGAAATTAAAGATCTAAATCCGAGCGGTATTGTATTATCGCCCGGCCCCGGCAGGCCTAAAGACCATCCACTTTTATTTAAAATTTTGGATGCTTTCAAAGAAAAAATCCCAATTTTTGGTGTTTGCCTAGGATTTCAAGCCATTGGCGAATATTTTGGAATGGAACTTGTAAATGCAAAAGAACCAAAGCATGGTAAAGTAAGTGTCATCACGCATCCCGGTACCGGGATTTTTATGCATTTAAACAGTCCGATGAACATAACACGTTACCATAGCTTAATATTAACTAAATATTTAAATTCAGATTTTAAGATAATTTCGCTTACAGAAGATGGTGTTCCAATGGCAGGAAAACATAATAATTTCCCGATATATGGTGTTCAATTTCACCCGGAAGCTATACTTACGGAACACGGTCTTAGGCTAATTAATAATTGGGTTCAACTTATTAAATCTTAAAAATACTGAATTATGTCTATATTTGAAAATTATTTGGCTGAGGAAACTATGGAGTTTCATATAAAAAATGAGGATAAGTTCCAATATGTTGAGGAAGGCGAAGGCCCAATCCTTTTATTATTGCATGGACTTTTTGGGGCGTTAAGCAACTGGAGCAATGTATTAGAAAATTTTTCTAAAAAATACAAGGTCGTTATTCCTTTAATGCCTTTATACCAAATGCCTCTTTCTGAAACCAATGTAGCGGGACTCAGCGAATTTATACATGAGTTTATCACCTACAAACAATATTCTAATCTTACCCTTTTAGGTAATTCTTTAGGGGGACACGTGGCATTAGTTTATGTCCTAAATCATCAAGAAACCGTTAATGCTCTGATACTTACAGGCTCCTCCGGACTATATGAAAATAGCATGGGTGGGTCCTACCCTAAGCGTCAAGATTACAATTATATAAAAACCCGAACTGAATATACATTTTATGATCCTGCAACCGCTACTAAGGAATTGGTTGATGAAGTTTATGGCATCGTCAATTCCAGAAATAAGGGTATTCGGATTATAACAATGGCTAAATCTGCAATTCGTTACAATATGGCTAAGGAATTAAAAAACATTCAAATTCCGGTTTGCCTTATCTGGGGGAAAGATGATAAAATTACTCCATCTGAAGTTGCAGAGGAATTTCACTCACTACTTCCAAACTCGGAATTGCATTTCATTGAGAAATGCGGTCACGCTCCTATGATGGAGCGCCCGGAAGAATTCAATGCTTTATTGAATAATTTCCTGACCAAGCAAATAATTCCGGCTAATTTCCAATAATGATAGCCATCCAGCTGATTACACCTGATTTTCCTTTCCTTGATTTAAATGATTCGGTAGCAAAAGCACGACTAGTATTCAGTGAACAATTTGTAAATCATTTAGCTGTTGTAAGCAATTATCAGCTGCAAGGTATTTTGCCTCTGGAAGCCATTGCAGATCCGGATTTGAATGGCAATTTGGCCGATTTTAAAGATGATTTTATTAAAAGTCAAATATTTACAGATCAGCATGGACTGGATATTTTTGAAATGATTGCTAAACTAGAATTGAGCGTCATTCCGGTAACTGATCTGGAAAATAATTACAAAGGCAGTATTACTGCACAGGATTTACTTTATAATCTTTCATCTATTTATGCTTTTAGGCATTATGGTGGTATTATTGTTCTCAGCATGGGGCTCCGTGATTATAATCTATCTGAAATTTCTAGAATTGTTGAGTCCAATAATGGTAAAATTGTCTTTATGTGCATGGATTCTGATGAAAATACAGGCACCATAACCCTTACACTCAAGCTCGATACCCTCGATATTAGCAGGATAATTGCTACTTTTGAACGCTTTAAATACAAGGTGGATTTTCAACAACCCCCTCTGAATGCACATAATGATATTCAAGAGCGGTACGAATTGTTGATGAAAATGCTGGACCTTTAATGCGTGTAGCTTGCAAATTAAATTAGTACTTCTTTTAACGTTATGCCTGGCTCCTTTGTTAAAAATAAGAGGTCAGGAAGTTATTGCGCGGCCATACCAAAAAAAGGTTTTAGTCAAGGAAATACAAATATTCGGTAATAAAAGAACGAAACCATCAGTATTACTTAGAGAATTACCTTTCAAGATTGATGATAGCCTTGCCGGCAATGAAATTAAATCCTTAGAAGTCCTTGCTAAAAATCAGCTGACTGCCCTTGCTTTATTTCATGATATTTTCATAGAGGATAGCATATCAGGGAATGAAATTTATTTTGCAATTACGGTTCGCGAGCGTTGGTATATTTTCCCCGAACCAACCTTTTCATTAGCTGATAGAAATTTTAATGAATGGTGGAAAACTAAACAAATATATAGAACTACTTATGGAATCAATATATATGATCTCAATGTACGTGGCAGGAATGAACGATTGGTCATTAATTTAATCGATGGTTGGCATCGCTCATTGGGTTTGCAATATAAAATCCCATATTTAAATAAGTCAAAGACCTTAGGTGCACAACTGAGTGCACAATACCAAGTAGGACATGAGGTCCCCTACATTACTCTCAACGATCGCCTGCAGTATATCCGCGTTAATGAAGTCAATATTTTCAAAAAAACCAATGCGGAATTACAATTTAACTACCGCAGAAAGTTAAAAACGACGCATACCTTAAATATAGGTTTTGAGTTTTATGATATTGCCGATACTATTACATTAAAGGAAAATCCTTCCTTTTTATCCAGTGGCAAAACCTCTCTAATGGCTCCCTATATTAATTACAGATATACGTATCAGAGTTTGGACTATTTCTTTTATCCGCAGAAAGGTTTTTACTTTTCGGCAGCCATTGAAAAACGCGGCTATAAGGGCGGCGAAATCAATATATGGAACAGTTATTGGGATGTAGAGCAGTACACTCCATTATATTCCAATTTATATTTGGCCAATAGCCTAAAAATCCAGGCAAGTCCTAATAAAACTCTGCCATACATATATAGTAATAGCCTAGGCTATCGCGATTTGGTAAGAGGCTACGAACATTATGTTATTAATGGCAATGCCTATGGAGTACTTAATAATGAACTGAAAACTAAAATCAGTTCATGGAAAATTAAACTCCCACATATTATTCCCTCTCAGTTTAATCCGGCACCCTTGCAGATTTATTTGAAGGTTTATTACGACATCGGTTATGTAAATTCCAATTTGGTTAATTCCATAAATGTATTGCCAAACAAGACCTTACAAGGTTATGGCCTAGGCTTCGATTTTATTTCTTATTATGATTCCATTTTAAGAATTGAGTACAGCATCAACAATTTGGGCCAAAAGGAATTATTTTTGCATTACTTAGCAGCTTTTTAATCTGTTAATAAACCTATAGTCATGAACATAGCCATCCATGGGAAAGGATTAAATCCGGCCGATAAAGAATTTATACTTTCCTTTTTCGACCATTTAAACAATCTATCCATCAATTTTTGGGTAGAGGAGCATTATTTAAATAGCTTTGAACTGACTGATTATAAATTTCCTATCAGCACCTATTCCACTGCCAAAGATTTATTGCATTTTAAGGTACAATATATAATAAGTATGGGCGGCGATGGGACCCTTTTGGATACCTTAAATTACTCAAAAGAGACCAATTTGGCCGTTTTAGGGATTAATTTAGGCCGCTTAGGTTTCCTCTCCGGGACACCTCGTGAAAAGGCCTTTGATGCCATTGAATCCCTTATAAATGGACAATTTAGCATCGAAAAAAGAAGCCTTTTGGAGCTTCATTCCAATTCAGATTTATTTGGCGACCTGAACTATGCCCTGAATGATTTTACCATTCATAAAAGGGATACCGGCTCCATGATAACCATTGATACTTACCTCAATGGTGAATTTTTCACTTCCTATTGGGCCGACGGACTCATTGTTTCTACACCCACCGGATCAACCGCTTATTCATTAAGTTGCGGCGGCCCCGTCATTTTACCGGATTCCAATACTTTTGTTATAACACCGGTGGCACCGCATAATTTAAATATAAGACCCATCATCATTCCGGATACTTCTGTGGTCAGTTTCAGAATAAAAGGTCGTGGAAACAGCCACCTGGTATCGCTTGATTCTCGTTATGAAATTGTTGATTATGCTAAAGAAATTGGCATTCAAAAAGCAGATTTTTATTTTAACATATTGAGGTTCAACGAACAGCATTTTATAAATACCTTGCGGGAAAAATTAAGTTGGGGTTTGGATACAAGAAATTTTTATTAAAAAAAACTTGGATTTATGAACTTTTTATGCTTAACTTTACCGACTGAATTATATCCTTAAATAAGCAAACAATTATGAGGCTTAAAAAATTTATTCTTAGCGCATTAGCGATTACCGGCTTCGTGTTTTCTGCAGCAGCTCAAGACATCGAAGGAGGAATTTTCATCGGTACAACTGAATACCAAGGTGATCTTTCCAAATCGCAATTAACCATTTCCCAAACTAAACCTAGTTTTGGAATCCTTGGCCGTTACTATTTCGGTCCTAGATTTGACGTGGCTGCCAATATCAACTACGGTTGGATAGCAGGTGACGACAAAGATTACGGTGGTGACCGTGCTCGCAGAGCTCTTAATTTCCGTACCAATATTTTCGAAGTTGGTGTGCACGGCGAATTAAATATCCTGCCTTATATCAGTAATAGCAAAAGATACCGCTTTGCTCCTTATGTATTTGCCGGTATTGCTTTATACCACTTTAATCCAACAGGCGTAGATCCATTAACAGGCAAAACCGTTGATTTACAACCTTTAACAACTGAAGGCGAAGCCCCTTACTCTTTGTGGCAAATGGCTATCCCTTACGGTATCGGTGTAAAGTATAGCTTGGGTCACTTTTGGAACTTAGGCTTTGAAATCGGTCAACGTAAATTGTTTACTGACTACCTTGATGATGTGAGCGGCAACTTCGTAAATGCTACTGCTTACGCCAAGTTAAGTGCTGAAGGTAAAGTAATGGCTGACCCTGGATATTATAATTCTATCCAATACACTAAAGGATTACCTGATCCTGTTATTAATAGTACTAAAACTCTTGCCAGAGGAAATGCTGACAAATCTGATATGTACTTATTTGCAGGTTTTACCATTACTAAAACTTTGAGACGTTTTACTTGTACTAATTTCTAATATTATGTTATATATTTGCTCTTACCTTTAAAGAGCAACAAAATAGGATGAAGAAATATATTTTGATACTAACAGGGGTACTTTTCATACCCCTGTTTTCATTTAGTCAACACTGGGAATTCGGTGCCATGTTTGGCGGTTCCAATTACTCAGGTGATCTTTCCCAAGATCCCATTACCCTCAAAGAAACCAATCCCGCAGGAGGGGCTTTTCTTAGGTACAATATTAATCCCTTTTGGACCATTAAAGGCAATGCCTATTATGGTCGCATTTCCGGTGATGATGCCAATGCCAGCAGTGATAAACATCGCCTGAGGGACCTTAGTTTTCGTTCCGATATCCTTGATATCGGAGGAAATATAGAGTATAATATTATGGGCTTTGAGGCCGGTAATAGAATGCATAGGCATAATTTCTCTCCTTATGTGTTTGCAGGACTTTCTGTATTTCACTTTAATCCGGAGGCCTTTTATGTGCCACCGGGATCTTCCGCTACCGGTAGCTGGATTGCTTTGCAACCCCTTGGCACCGAAGCGCAAGGAACTACGTATAATAATAGTCAGGATAAATATAATCTTACTCAAATCTCTATTCCTTTTGGTTTTGGTTTAAAATTAAATGTCTTCGAAAACTACAGTGTTGGTTTAGAAGTAGGTTGGAGAAAAACTTTTACTGATTATCTTGATGATGTCAGCGGTTTATATCCTGCCCTCGGAGTACTTAAAACCCAAACCGGTAGTATTGCTGCCGAGCAACTTGCCAACAAAGCCTATTATTATGGTGGCAATGGCGGAACCATTGGTAATCCGGCCTATTTAGCGACCGCAAGTAATAAACTTTATCGCGGTGATCCTACTACTGATGATTGGTATATTTTTGCCGGTATTACTATCAGCTATACCATTTTACCATCAGAATGCTTTAAATTCTAAATACCTCAAACGTATAGAAAAGGTGGCCAGCGGCCGCCTTTTTTGTTTTTATGGCTAAACCTTACATTTTCAACATTTTTATTATATTTACCTCCTCATACAATAAATATCCAATAACTTTGTTATCTTTATAGTATGATTTTAAAATCATGAAAAGGTATCTTTATTTTTTAATCTTCATTCTGGCGCCCCTACTTGGGAAAAGTCAGGATTTCGAAATCGGTGTCTTTGGCGGTATTTCCAATTATCAGGGAGATATGGCTCCGGATATTGTTTGGAAGGAATCTCACCCCGCTTTTGGTGCTTGTCTTAAGTATAATATGAGTCCATATTTTTCATTGCGTTTTGATGGTAATTATGGTATGATTTCCGGGAATGATACGAATAACGCTTCTACTAAGCTTAGAAATTTGAGCTTTTCCACGAAGATTTATGAATTGTCCGGGCAGCTTGAATTTAATTTTTTCCGATTTGCACAAGGCTTGAGGGCTAAAAAATTTACCCCTTATGTTTTTACCGGGATTTCCGCTTTTTATTTTAATCCAGAAACCCAATATAACGGCGAAACTTATTCCTTGCGTTTGTATGCCACCGAAGGCCAAGGCTACAAGGATGGGCAACCGAATTCCTATAATAACTGGCAATTGGCAATTCCTATTGGCGGTGGATTTAAGTTCCATCCCAATGAGAACTGGAATATATATTTTCATGCCTCCTATCGCATGACTTTTACCGGTTATCTTGATGATGTATATGGCACCTATGCCAGTAAGCAACAGCTCACTGCTGATGCCGGACAATTGGCTCCTACTTTGGCTGATCGCTCCGGTGAAAAAACAGGCGTATATTACGGTTATCCGGGCAGACAAAGAGGAAATTCTTCTTATGATTCTTATATATTTATGGGCTTTACCTTCGCACGAATTATACCTAATAAAATTTGTCCGGTGATGCGATAAAAAATACAGCATAAAAATTAAAATCCCATTAGGCCAAAGCTTAATGGGATTTTTTTTGAGCATATAATAAGGAAGAAGCATTTATAGTTTACAGGTATTTTTAAAGTATTGTTTTAATATTCAAATTTTCTTTTGCTTCGCTCTGTTTCGCTCTGTTTCTCGCTCTCTTTTCCTCATCCCCTCCGTCCGCTTCGCGTCCACCTCCCCTTTCCAAGGTGAGGAGTTTTGACTTCGTCAAAACACATGATGTTCGCTGAGGTTGGTTGTTGTAATTTTAATCAACTAATATTTTCTGCGAATAATGTTCCGCTTTAGCGGAACTCCTCCCTTTAGTAAAGGGAGGTGCCCGGAGGGCGGAGGGAATTGTTTTCTTTCTTCGCTCTGTTTCTTTATATCATCATCCCCTCCGTCCGCTTCGCGTCCACCTCCCCTTTCCAAGGTGAGGAGTTTTGACTTCGTCAAAACATGATATGTTCGCTGAGGTATGATGTTTCATTTTGCTTAATAATTTTATTCGTCGCGTATAATGTTCCGCTTTAGCGGTAATAATAATTCTACGAATTATAGCGGTCGGAGACCGCCCTATTGTTAACACACGAGAGCGCTTCGCTAAACTCGCGCGAGCTCTCTTTCTTTACACTTAAATGCCCCTAAGTTTTTGTCAAAAAAACTTAGGGGCATTCTTCGTCCTCTGCGATATTTTCCAATTTCGCTTGCAGATAGTCGTGTACATTGGTAAAATAGCGGACGCCGTCGATATCCTCGTATTTACGAGCATTGTCTATGGCCGTACCCATGGCTTCTTGCTGTTTTTCTGCAATGGGCGGTGAGTTGCTTGAATTATTAAAATTAGATTGATTGAAGTTGGATACAGATGTATCTATAGTTTGAACTTGTTCCTTAGGAATCTGCTCAGGAGGGGTATAGGAACTGCATGGCCCCACCGTATATGTTGTTGCTTTGAGCGTAGAAATTCTTCTGCGCCTGCGCTTTCGTGGTTTAAA
>CAIKRV010000007.1 GCA_903829945.1 uncultured bacterium
AGTTCTTACTTTGTATAAATTCATCCCAAATTTCCTGTACAATTTCTGCCGCAGGTTTTATGCTTTTTAAATAGGAAGCCACTTCACCGATTTCAAGTTCACCTTCTTCCATATCTCCTTCAAACATCCCTTTTTTAGCCCTGCCCCTACCCAGCATATTTTGCAAAGTTTCCAAAGTTGCACCATTAGCTTCCGCAGTGCTGATTTCAGTATAAAATTTATTTTTTAAAAGCCTGACAGGAGTTAACGCCTTCAAGGATAACTTAGTATCTCCTTCATCAGCAGATAAAATAGCATGTTTAAAATTTTCATGTGCAGATGATTCCGGACTTAAAACAAACCTGCTGCCTATTTGAACCCCATCTGCCCCCAGGGCCATAGCTGCCAACATGCCTCTGCCCGTAGCAATGCCGCCTGCCGCAATAAGCGGAATAGCTATGGCATCACGTACCGCAGGAATCAAAACCATGGTGGTAGTTTCTTCCCTACCATTATGACCTCCGGCTTCAAAACCTTCCGCCACTACAGCATCCACTCCGGCATCTTGGCATTTTAACGCAAATTTTACACTGGATACCACATGCACTACTTTAATGCCATGTTCTTTCAATTTAGCCGTCCAAGTTTTAGGATTGCCGGCAGAAGTAAATACTATTTTAACCCCTTCTTCAATAATGATTTGAATATGTTTATCAATATCCGGATAAAGCAGGGGTACATTTACACCGAATGGATAATGGGTAGCTGCTTTACATTTTTGAATATGAGCTCTTAAAACTTCCGGATACATGCTACCTGAACCAATTAATCCTAAGCCTCCGGCATTGCTCACAGCTGAGGCCAATTCCCAACCCGAACACCAGATCATCCCGGCTTGAATGATGGGATATCGGATGCCAAAAAGCTCAGTAATTCGATTCATCGCTTATTAAAATTTATTCAAAATTTATTTCAGTACTATCACCAATATTCAAACTTTGGGTCATGCCGGTTAATGTTGCTTCATTACCAATTAATGAATTATTTAAAAGGGCATTTTTAATATGTGCTTCCGGACCGATAATACTTTCACGAATGATGGAATTTTCAATCCGCGCATTTTTGCCTACAGAAACATTAGGCCCTAATATTGAATTTTTAATTTGGGAATTAGCATCTATAAAAACCGGTTGAATAAGAATTGTATTTTCAAAAGCGCGGGTAGTTTTAGGAAATTCCGGTCTTTGTAATAAGATGGCATTGGTTTCTAAAAGTGCGTCCTTTTTGCCGCAATCAAACCAATTTTCAACATTGTAAGTCGATATTTTTGTACCTTTTTCAATCATGCGCATTAATGCATCAGTCAGCTGAAATTCATTTTTTGTACGCACATTATGATCAATATTGTATTGAATAGCCTCCATGAGGGCAGCTACTTCTTTTATTTTATAAATACCTACCAAGGCTAAATTAGAAACAGGTACTGCAGGTTTTTCCACCATTCTATTAATAAAACCGTCAGGCCCTAATTCTACAACTCCAAATCTTCTAGGGTCATCTACCTTTTTGGTACCTAAGGCAGAGCCGGGCATTTTCATTAATTGCTTCATGTCCATATCAAAAATAGTATCTCCTAAAGCAATAATTAATTCATCTTCATTTTCAATAAATTCCTTAGTCATCCAAATGGCATGGGCAATGCCTTCACGTACATTTTGAACAACAAAAGTGGAGCGAATATCTTTATGATTTTCTTCTACATACTCCTTAATTTTATCTCCTAAATAACCAATAATAAAAACAAAATCATTAAATCCTGCTTCCTGCAATGCATCAATAATATGCGAAAGAATTGGCTTTCCTGCTACCGGTATTAAGGCTTTAGGTTGAGTATGAGTGTGGGGACGCAGGCGTGATCCTATTCCTGCTACTGGGATAACTGCTTTCATTAATTTAGATATTTCAATTATTAAATATTACTTTTCATAGGCACCGATGGAAAGCAATACCAAAGTACAAGCTTCCATAGTTATAATTCCCATTTCATTGGCCTTTGTTTCAAAGATGGGATTTTCAGTACCGGGATTAAAAATTATTCTACGAGGATGAAGTGAAAAAACATAATCCATAATATCCGCCTGTCGGGAAGGATTTAAATAAAGCGTTACCGTATCAATATCGGTCAGCAAAGGAAAATCATTTAAAATGGGAAGCCCATCAATATCCCCCCTACTATTTCCGACCGGATATACTTGGTGCCCATGTTGGATTAAGCTTTTAACCGCTTTATTGGAATAACGCTCTGTATTGGCAGAGGCACCCAGAACCACCGTATTCATTTTTTTCTAATCAAAAGCAAAATTAAGAAAAAGCTTGCAGAGGTAAAGGTTAAGGTACTATTACTTTTCAAAGCTTCTTTCTTGGGGCGTTTATGGTTTTATCCTAAATTTGCGCTTTTAAACATCATATATGTCCGGTACAAAAATCTTAATAATAGGCGCAGGTGGTCAAGTTGGCACAGAGCTCACCCTTCAATTGCGTGAGCGTCATGGCAATGATAGTGTAATAGCTACTGATTTGAAAGATAAGGCAGAAGGCATCTTCGAAGCAGGTCCTTACCACAAATTAGATGCGCTGGATAAACAAGGACTTTTGGATTTGGTTAAAAAATATGGTGTTACCCAAATATATCATTTAGCAGCCTTATTATCTGCTACCGCGGAAAAAAACCCGATGTTTGGTTGGGAACTAAACATGGAGAGTTTGCTCAATGTATTAAATATTGCTAAGGATAATGGTGTAAAACAAGTGTACTGGCCTAGTTCCATTGCCGCATTTGGACCAAATACGCCTCGTATAGATACTCCGCAATACTGTGTAATGGACCCTAATACGGTTTATGGTATATCAAAATTAGCCGGGGAATTATGGTGCGATTATTATTTTAAAAAATATCATTTGGATGTGCGCAGTTTACGTTATCCGGGGCTAATTTCTTGGAAAACGGAGCCGGGCGGAGGTACCACAGATTATGCCGTACATATTTTTTATGAAGCCATAAAAAATAAAAAGTACGAATGTTTTTTGAGTGCAAATACCGGTCTGCCAATGCTTTATATGCCAGATGCCATTAAAGCAACTTTGGATTTGATGGATGCTCCTGCAGAAAAAGTAAAAATTAGAACCAGCTATAATTTGGCGGGTTTCACATTTACCCCTGCTGAACTTGCCATTGAAATTCAAAAACATATCCCTGACTTTAGTATTAGTTATCAACCTGATTTCAGACAAGCCATTGCCGACAGTTGGCCGGCAAGTATAGATGATACCCAGGCACGCTTGGATTGGGGTTGGAAAAATGATTATAATACTGCTGCCATGGTGGAAGATATGCTTCTCAATATTGGCAATAAGTTGAAATAAAACTATTATTCCTGCCGGCAAGATATTGTTTCATGGTCGTCCGGCTGGGAAACAAGCCAGGCTTTAATTAAAGTATGCTGATTCTTATTGAAATAATAAGACTTAGCAGCAATCCTATTACAATATAAGCTTTACTAAAACGTCATTATTTAGTAAAGGGTAAAGCCTTACCTTTGGAGCTGTATTAAGCATCCATTTGGATTAAATTATTAGTAATCAATTACATGAAAATAGGAATTGTATGTTATCCTACCTATGGAGGCAGTGGGGTTTTAGCCACTGAGCTTGGTAAGGCCTTGGCCCGTAAAGGACATGAAATTCATTTTATCAGTTCTAGTTTGCCTGTACGATTGGATTCGGTAGGCACCAATATTTTTTTTCATGAGGTAAGTGTGGTAAACTATCCGCTCTTTGAATATCCGCCTTATGAATTAGCTTTAATCAGCAGATTGGTAGATGTGGTAAAATACGAGAAGCTGGATATACTTCATGTACATTATGCCATTCCACACGCCTTTGCTGCCTTTGCTGCCAAACAAATTCTGGCCGGCATGGGAATAAGCATTCCGGTAGTTACAACCTTGCATGGAACCGATATAACATTGGTGGGTAAGGACCCATTGTATGAGCCGGCCGTTACCTATTCCATTAATCATTCAGATGCGGTAACAGCAGTTTCCAGTTATTTAAAAAATGAAACCTGTCAATTTTTTGATATTAAAAAGGATATTAAAATCATATACAATTTTGTAGATTTTAATCGATTCAGTAAAAAAAAGAAGGACCATTTTAAACTGGCCATCGCTCCGGCCGGAGAAAAAATAATAGTACATACTTCTAATTTCCGACGTGTAAAGCGTGTAGAAGATGTGGTAACTACCTTTAAGCTTATTAATGATAAGATTCCCTCAAAATTATTATTTATCGGTGATGGACCGGAACGTGCGCGCATAGAACAATTATGCAGGACCTTATTGGTGGCGGATGATGTTCGTTTCTTAGGTAAAATAGAAGCGGTAGAAGAAGTGCTTTCTGTAGCAGATTTATTTTTATTACCCTCCGAACAAGAAAGCTTTGGTTTGGCAGCACTTGAAGCAATGGCATGTCAAGTACCGGTAATATCCAGTGATGCCGAAGGCTTACCGGAAATAAATGTACAGGGGGTTACCGGATTTATGAGTCCTGTAGGTGATGTAGAAAGTATGGCAGAAAATGCTTTGTATATTCTTTCCGATCCGGAAATACACATGAAATTTAAGGAGGCTGCCTATCATCAAGCACAACGCTTTGACTTAGATAAAATTATGCTTCAGTATGAAGAAGTATATCAAAGTGTTATTAACTGATTATCTCGGATTAAATTTTCCCAAACATAAAAAAGCCCCCTTAGTAATGCTAAGGGGGCTTTTTATTTATTATTTAATCCTTATTTCAGATTCACCAGGCGGTATTCGCTTACCCTGTCGCCAATTTTCATGCTTACAATATAAATTCCTGCAGGATTTGTACTGTAATACGATGGATTGAAGATCACGGAATAGCTGCCTGCTCGTCACTCTTTCACAAACTTCCCATTCCATACCCTGTCAGCATCCTGATAGCGCAATAGATAAATGCCGGAAGGTAGCGTTGATACATCCATGGTGCTTTCTGATGCGATTATTTGTTGGATGAGTAGTGTTCTGCCGGATAGATCGGTGATGATTGCTTGAGCAGACACGTGTGAAAGTGTATTATCTTTTACTTGGAAGTATAGGTTGGAGTTAGTGGGATTAGGATAGATATTAATAAATGAAGGGGCGGTATTTTGTGATGATACACCAACTGTTGTGGTATCTGAACCTTTTAATTTTATTAGCCATGCATCACCCTCTCCGTGATTAAATGTTACATCATGGTCATCGGATGTTGTAATGCCTGAAACTAAGAAACCTCCCGATTTACAGGAGGTAATGGAATACGCAAAATCATCATAGCTACTGCCAAAACTCTTCTGCCATTTCATTTTTCCTTCTGCATCAAGCTTAATAATCCATATATCATATTTACTTGAATCCATATTAAAACTTCTTGTAATGTTCCCATCTATAGAAGATGTTATACCCGCCACAATAATATTTGAATCCGTAGTAATTACCGACGAAACCCCTATATCATTCCTACTACCGCCTAATGTATCACTCCATTGGATTAAACTATCGTTTTTAAATTTGACCACCCATACATCTTTTCCATTTTTGAAATACGGAGATATAGACCCACAGGCAATGAAGCCTGTATCTGGCGTTGCAGTCAAAGAATTGAATTGAACATTTAATGAATCTCCATACGTCTTTTGCCATATTATTTTCCCTTGATCATCTATATTAATGACCCATGCATAACCATGTGGGTGGATGACATCCCCGTCCCCGGATTCGGTATAAGCACCGAGCAAATAGCCCGATTTGGGAGATTTTATTATGCATTGCCCCTGGTCCCAACGCAACCCACCATATGTTTTTTGCCAAAGCAAATCACCTTTTTTATTTATCTTAAAACAATAGACGTCTTCAGAACCCGAATGAGTTGTCAAAACTCCCTTATCGTATGAGTCACTGCTTCCAGACACAATATAGCAGCTATCGTTCGTGGACACAATACACGAACCTATAACATTTTCGTCACCAGTCCCGCCGTAAGTTTTTTCCCAATTCAGATTTCCAAATTTATCAATTTCAAATACCCATATATCCTCGCCACCATGATTGTAGCCTATGTTTCCGTTTGCAGAAGTTGTTGAACCTACAACAACATACCCAGAGTCGATAGAGGGAATAATAGATGCTATATAATCAAATCCGCTGCCACCATAAGTTTTGTTCCACTCAATTAAACCATTTTTGTTGATCTTTATGATCCATATATCACAATATTTTAAATTACCTGTATCATTGCCTGTATAATTCACATCTCCGTCAAAAGAATAAGTTCCCCCTGCTAGTATATATCCTCCATCACTGGTATTTATTGCACATTGTGCATAATCCCCTCGGCTTCCTCCGTATGTTTTCTGCCACTGCAGAATGGAATCTTTATCCTGTGCGTGATTAATTGCAGGAATTAGAAGAAATAACAGATATATTAATATATTTTTTAAATGCATTATTTCTATAGAAAGTTTGAATAATTATAAACCTGATACCCGATAAACTGAATATTCTCTTCATTTATATTTAAACAAAGTTGCATCAAAATATTTAAAAATCACACACTTTCCTTCGTTTATACCAAATAAATTTTCCCAAACATAAAAAAGCCCCCTTAGCATTACTAAGGGGGCTTTTTATTTATTATTTAATCCCTATTTCAGATTTATTAATCGGTATTGACTTTCCATGCTGCCGATGCTCATTTTTAATAAATAAACTCCCGCAGGGTTGGCACTGTATAGTCCAGGATAAAATGCTATTTGATGCGCACCTGCTGATTGTTGGCTATTAACCAAAGTAGCAATGCTTCTGCCCGTCATATCAAATACTGTTATCAGCACTGATTCGCTCTTATCCAAAGTATAATTAATATTCGTATGATCCGTAAATGGATTAGGTGATATTTGTATGGAATAATTGGATTGCGGTTCTTCTACTCCCGAAAAAGTAAAATGATATGCCGCCGACATGGGCGATGGGCAAACACTATCATACACCAATACCTGATACTTGCCGGATTTTAATGGGATATATTCACATTTACCAGTGGATACCACTACTGAATCCAGATACCAGCGGCAGGAATCCCCGCTATAGGAGGCTATAAGGGTGTCCTTCCCTTGGAGCAGGATGGAGGGGGTTTTTGGAATAGCATTAATCTTTACATTAACCTGTATAGAATCATTGTTTGAAAATTGGTCTCCGTGCAAGGTTGTAAATGCATTGATTATATAATTACCTCCCAATGAAGAATTCCATGGTTTTAGGAAAGTCATGGTAAGTAACGTATCCTTGCCTGCCCTCATACTATCCTTAAAATAAAAAGTGGTGGAATCATTTGACGCTCCATTCACAAATATTCCAATATTGAAATTGCTTATGCTCCTCACTCCGAAATTATGAACCTTTAACCTAACACTCATATTGGAGTCACCGCAGCTATTATTTAATGGGTAAAGTATCGACGTAATACCTGCATCCACAGTATCGGCTAAATATTCATCTGCGCCCAGCCATACATGGGTCTTATTGCGTTTATCACC
>CAIKRV010000008.1 GCA_903829945.1 uncultured bacterium
CATCGGGACGGGATCACAGGTCACTATTTTTACTGTTCCGATGCAAGTCGGAATGTCGAAGTAAAAATAAAATTAAAGCCTTGTAAGTTGCAAAACTTGCAAGGCTTTTTTAATGCAAAGGAATTTAAATGTAAAAACGCTTTTAATGTAAGGGTCTCCCGATTGGCATCGGGACGGGATCACAGGTCACTATTTTTACTGTTCCGATGCAAGTCGGAATGTCGAAGTAAAAATAAAATTAAAGCCTTGTAAGTTGCAAAACTTGCAAGGCTTTTTTAATTCAAGGAATATCAGTGTAAAAGCACATTTAATGTAAGGGTCTCCCGATTGACATCGGGACGGGTATTTTGTATAAAATAAGGCTCCGCCACGGACGACCGCAAGCTACGAAAAACATACAAAAGATAAAAATAATATTTAACTTGCTTTTGATTTGTAAATATAGAGGATAATAATTTTATATATTTAGATAAATTTCAAAATAATCCTGCGTAATATTGCATTCGGCGACCGCCTGATTTAGTATACACGAGAGCACTTTGCTAGCTTTCGAACGAGCAGAAACAAGGATGTTATTACAATTGGACAAGAAATAAAACATTCTGGAACAGTTAAAGAATCAATCCCTGTCAAGCATCAGATGATAAAGGGAAAATAACGATTTATGGAGATTAAGAATAAAATAAGTATAGGTGTGAAAAGATTAAGAATATTTTTAGCATTATCTCTTTTTTTTATTTTTGCTATCATAAAGTGGGATTTAAAGATAGGGTTTATTGGGGCCTTAATCTCTGGATTTTATTTTCTTGTGATGATGAAATATATTGAAGTTATAAATTTTAATGGGATTGAGTTAAAGGTTGAATATATACAATGGTTAAGAAAAAAAAATATCATTTTTGATATATCCAAATCTGAAGTTAAAATAGAGAAAACGGTGGGATATATGGGAGCTGTTTTCTTCTCATTAATAATTTATCAAAATAATAAGAAAGTCTTTCAAGTGGATAGTAATGATGGTTTTAATAGTTATAGTTTTCAGGAATTTGCAGCGAATTTGATTGAACACACTAGGAAAAATTGATGTAAGTCATTCCTTCGTTCGCGCCACTTCTTCCGAAGGGAGACTCCCGAAGCATCTGGACAGGCATTGTGTATTTGATCAGGCTCCGCCGCGGCGGACGACCGCTATCTACGAAAAACATATCAAAATAATATTTAACTTGCTTTTGATTTGTAATTATGGATAATAAGAATTTTATATGTTTGGATAAATTTCAAAATAATCCTGCAGATTATTGCGGTCATCCGCCGCGGCGGAGCCTGATTACACGCAATTCAGTCTCCCTTCGGAAGACGTGGCGCGAGCAAGAATTTGTAAGTAAATAAAAGAGGGGCAATTTATGTATGGTGAAAGCAAAGTATTACGTTGTTTGGAAGGGTCGGACGACCGGAATTTTTGAAAATTGGGATGATTGCAATAAGCAAATACACGGTTATCATGGGGCTGTTTATAAATCTTTTAAGACACGGCAATTAGCAGAACAGGCGTTTAATAGCTCAAGTAAGAAATTTATTGGAAAAGATGTTTATGAAGCAGAACTAACCGAAGAGCAACTCAAGCTTATTGGAGATCCTATCTTGGAAAGTATCTCTGTTGATGGGGCATGGAATACTAAGACAGGCATGGTTGAATACAAAGGCGTACATACCAAAACAAAAAAGGAGCTTTTTAAGCAAGGTCCATTTGAAAATGGAACCAATAACATTGTGGAGTTTTTAGGTATTGTTCACGCACTTGCATATTGCAAACAAAATAAATTGGACCTACCCATTTATTCTGATAGCAGAAATGCAATCAATTGGGTACGCGATAAAGAAGCAAGAACTAATCACGACAGAAACGATACGAATACAAAACTCTTTGAACTAATTGATCGCGCTATAGCATGGTTGAACACAAATGAATATCCAAACAAAGTACTTAAATGGGAAACGAAAGCCTGGGGAGAAAATCCAGCAGACTTTGGAAGAAAGTAATGTCCTAAGATTGGCAGACTCTAGCCTAAAACACTATAGATTTTTGAAGGACAAAGATTTGCCACTTCCTTAATATTGTATTTTCAAAGTAACAGAACATCATTATTATTGTAATATGCACCATGAATGTGTCAAGATCAAACTTGTAACAATAGTGATTCACCGAATGACTTTTTTGCTTTCCAGAATACCTCGCTCGCGCGAGAGTTAGCGAAAGCGCTCTCGTGTGTATAAAATAGGGCTCCGCCGCGGTCTCATGACCGCAAACTGCGAAAAACATACAAAAGATAAAAATAATATTTATACTAAGTTGCTCGCCTAATTGAATCCCACGAGGGACAACAAAGTGCTCCCGATAATTAAAAACAGGGCGAAATCATCCAGCCCCCTCCTTTTTTTGACAGCTTCCTACCCCTTATCGTTATTCGGGTATGAATGCAGTTTGTACCGAAATTATTTCCTTATTATCTCAATCTTATGATTTGAGGGAAATATGTGCCATGGAGCATATTCCCGATTATAATACCGTTTCTATGTGGCTCAGCAATAGCATGTATAATGATAAATTTGCTGAATTCAGAACACATTATGCCGAAACCAAAAAGAACTTATTAATGCTCATGGCAGATGATGTGTATCATTCTGCGAAACAACTACCCAAACATACTTTTTTAAACGCTAAAACCGGAGAGGAAAAAATCCAAACCAGCGTATTGCAGGCACATAAAGAATTGCAAAGTGCATACAAGGTACAATTAAGTACTTTTAAGGATTATGGCAAAAGCACCGGCACTGCAAAAAGCAAGGAGGCTCCCCGAGGTCAATTATATAAAGACATGATATCATTAGGACATTTTTCTAAATTCCCCATAGAAGAAGAACATTACCACTACGTCAGCGGAAAACTGGAATTAGCCGTACCCGTCAGCATGGAGCAAGCGACAATATTTTCAGGTATTCCGGAAGAAGATCTATTAAAATTAATGCGTCAGGAAATCACCTCCTATCAAGGCGAAGAGATTTTAGATAAAGAACATCTGAATTGCATTATTTTACCCAATTTCAAACAAACAGAAATATTGCATTTGAATGCATTTTATCATACTACCGACCAATTAAACAGAGCGCCCCTGGCCTCCTGCACCGAATTGGAAAGCGGTCGCCTGATAGATAAAATAATCGGAGACAATATTCACCCGAAATTAGTCCCCTATATTCGGATCGATGATTTAGGTTATTATAATTATTTAGGCATCAGCAAGCGCGACCAGCATTTATACATCATGAGCAGATGGCCCAAAACTGATTGCTGGATCCACCAAACCAATGGCTCCGTGATTTATGAGCCTTTGGAATAAGGGGGTTGGATATGCTTATATGATGACCGTAAGTTTTCAATCTTAAGAAAAGATTTACCTGCCATATTTTTACAATAAAGTAAAACTTATTTTATCTTTAATACATCCCATTTAAGCCACAAGCCTTCCTTGTCATTTTTCCTAAATGAAAAAATGTTAAAATCACACACCAAATAAAAATCAAGCTTAATTAAGCCTTATCCGTTCAGCTTTTTATGATCCGCTAAGAATTTTTCCAAGCCAATATCCGTCAATGGATGTTGTAGCAATTGTAAAATCACGGATGGAGGACAAGTTACTACGTCAGCACCCAACTCGGCACATTGTACGATATGCAAGGGATGACGAACAGAGGCAGCCAATACTTCGGTTCCAAAACCATAATTCGTAAAAATATTAACCAATTGACTAATTAAATTCATGCCATCACCGGCTATATCATCAATACGACCAATAAAGGGACTCACATAAGAGGCTCCGGCCTTGGCAGCAATGAGGGCCTGTCCCGGTGAAAAAATAAGGGTACAATTGGTACGAATACCTTCCGCAGTAAAACTGGAAATGGCTTTAATACCATCTTTAATCATTGGAACTTTAACAACTATATTATCAGAAATTTTTGCCAACCTGCGCCCTTCTTTCATGATGCCTTCATAATCGGTAGCAATCACTTCTGCGCTGATATCGCCGGGTATTTCTTTGGCCAACAAGGCATAATGAGCAAGAATAGCTTCTTCGCCCTTAATGCCTTCTTTCGCCATCAAGGATGGATTGGTAGTTACGCCATCAAGTATGCCCAAGGCATGAACTTCAAGTATTTGGTTCAAATTAGCGGTATCAGCAAAAAATTTCATAAAATAGGT
The DNA here is from genome assembly GCA_903829945.1 of uncultured bacterium. Lineage (GTDB taxonomy): Bacteria > Bacteroidota > Bacteroidia > CAILMK01 > CAILMK01 > CAILMK01. The sequence continues at coordinate 4,262 of CAIKRV010000008.1, forward strand.
TATCTGGTATTAAAAATTTCGAAGCAAATTTAGAGAAGAAAATCAGGAATAAAAATGAAAGTTATTCACAATTTAAAGAAATAAAAAAAGGGCAAGCTACCTATATCGCGCCGCTCAACCACCTGTTTCTTGCTACCTTCCGATCCTGGGAACACGAAGCAGGAGCTGGCCGTACAGGGCTTACCCCGCAGCAAAGGTATTAAAATTTATGAGAAAACGAAAGGATTTTAAAAAACACAGGAAGCTTATTGCCTATTTCAAGGTGATATCCAAAGCATCATTATTGCCGACTTCCAGCTTTTTCTTGGTGCAATATATATCCGAGGAATTATCTAAACTGGAGGCTACTACTCTAAAATAATATTGATTGGGTTTTAACCCGATAATACGATAATGATTGTCCCTTTGCTCCCAATTATTAATCACTACCGGAATATCTTCCTCATAGGCATGTAGCGATTCATAAAGGTAAATTTTAGCATTATTAATGCCTTTTTTATTAAAATCAGAAATAACCAATTCTAAATTGCAGGTATTGCTTCTACTCGGACTTTTACTATTTAAAAAAGTAAACCTGGCTACAACCATCAAAATGACGGTCATGAAAACCTTTAAATACAAACTCAAACTAATTTTAGGTACACTGAACATGGGGGCATTATTCTTATCGTGTTCAAATGTGCTAAATTCATTATTATCATATAATTGTTTTCGACAAAACAAGGCTTTTATCGATAAAACGTCAACTTTCCCGACAAATCCCTAATTTTACAACCTTAAAACAGCATAAGATGAAGCTATATACCATTGAAACAGGATATTTTAAACTTGATGGCGGGGCCATGTTCGGCGTGGTTCCCAAAAGTTTATGGGAAAAACAAAATCCTGCCGATCAGAATAATATGTGCAATTGGGCCATGCGCTGCCTACTTATTGTGGACGGCGATAAAAAAATATTAATTGATAATGGCTTAGGCAATAAACAAGACGAGAAATTTTTCAGTTATTATTATTTGAACGGCGATGATACCTTAGTGAAATCATTGGCCAAGCATGGCTTTGCACCGGAAGATATTACGGATAATATACTTACCCATTTGCATTTTGACCATTGCGGCGGCGGTGTAAAATGGAATGCGGATCAATCCGGATATGCAATGACTTTCCCGAATGCAAAATATCACGTCAGTGCCGAGCATTGGGAAGAAGCTTTGCATCCCAATGCCAGAGAAAAAGCATCCTTTCTGAAAGAAAATATATTGCCCATGCAGGCTTCCGGTCAGCTCAACCTTATTGCTAAGGACACTTCTCCTTTTACTAATATTGAATTGGGATGGGTGTACGGGCATACCAGAGCCATGATGCTGCCTAAAATTTATATGCCGGGAAAAAACTTAATTTATATGGCGGATTTAATTCCGGCTGCATTTCATATTCCAATTCCATGGGTAATGGGCTATGATATGCACCCCTTGACCACGATGCAGGAAAAGGAAAAATATTTAAGTGCCGCAGTAGAGGAAAATACAATTTTATTTTATGAACATGATCCGGTCACGGAATGCTCTACGGTGGAAAAAACAGAGCGCGGGTATAAAGTAAAAGAACGATTTGCCTTAGATACACTTATAGCCTAACTATTAAAGTAATTATTGAACTAAAAAGATCGAAAAAATATTATGGTAGGGTAAATTATTGATACATAAAAATTTTCCTTCTTTAAAAAAAACAAACTATTTAATGAATACGAAACTTGATTTAATGGCCATGATGGCCCATCCTGATGATGCCGAACTAAGTTGCGGCGGTACCTTGGCAAAACATGCTGCCATGGGATATAAAGTGGGTATAGTGGATTTAACGGAAGGAGAGATGGGCACGAGAGGTACGGCAGCAGAGCGCAAAGAAGAAGCTGAAGCCGCCGGTAAAATTTTAGGATTGTGTTTGCGGGAACAATTATATTTTCAGGATGCAAAATTTATTATTGATGAAGCGCATCGTATAAGAGTGATGCAAATAATACGCAAGTATCGTCCGGAAATAGTCATTACCAATTCACCGGATGATCGACATCCGGACCATGCCCGTGCGGCGGCCTTGGTTAAAGAGGCAGCTTGGCTTTCAGGACTAAAAAAATATGAAACCAGTTTGGATGGAGAAAAACAAGAGGCCTGGCGTCCTAAATACGTTTATCATGCCATCCAATTCAAGCTGCATAAGCCGGATTTTGTAGTAGATATCAGTGGATATTTGGAACAAAAAGTGCAGGCTATTTTAGCCTTCAAATCACAATTTTATAATCCGAATGCCACGGAACCGGATACTTTAATATCACGACCGGAATTTTTGGAAACCTTGAAGGCGAGGAATTATACAGATGGCAACCACGCATTAATTGATCATGCGGAAGGTTTTCTTTCCGCCTATACGCCTGCCGTCAAGGATTTATTTGATATGGTGTAATAGAGGTTATATTAGACCTTGGTTCCGTATTTATTATTTTTTCCTTTTACTGAGAAAATTGCCCCATCCCTGAGCACTTATTTTAGCGGATAATTTTCCGGCAACCAAGGCTTGGGTATTTTCTTCAATAGCGGATGGTGCCGGCGTTTGGATTTGGTTTAATTGCAAAGGATTTTCAAAACTGATGGCCATGCGCGTGCAGCTGATAACTTGCAGAGACATGACCCCGTAGTCTGCCGTTATTTTTCCGGTAATAGCATATATGGCACGTTCCATCAGGGCGTATTGTTTATAAACTTTCGGAAATAAAACGGCCTCAAAAGTATCGTTTTCATCATCAATAAAGCTGCCGAATTGCATATAATCCCCATGGCGGGTTCTGCTACTTTTGGTATTGGTAAGATACCCCAGCATACGCACAATTTTACCTTGGTTATTAATCATATCTCTTGCTTTTATTTCCTCGGTACCGGGATGCAAAAGTAAATCGAAGCGGGAGCAAAGCGGAAAACCAAGGAGCTCTATTTCCTGTAGCGCATCTTCGCGTTTATGCTGTTCCAACCTGGGGAAAGTATAGGTTAAAGGTGGCTCGGGAAATAAAATATTACGATGGGCCAATGGTGCTTTTTTATTGCCATAAAGAAACAAACTGTCAAATAATAATTGCTTTTTGGTTTTGCCGGTAAATTGAAATGCACCAATTTTTACAAGGATAAATAATTGCTCCAATCCGGGTTTAATGCGTTCGGAAAAATCTTCCAGGGAAAGATAAGGCCCATGAAGATTGCGCTCTTTAGGAATGGCCTCGGCAATATTTTGTTCAAGGTTTTTTAAATGAATAAAACCCAAAAAAACATCGATGCCTTCCACGGACGTTAAATAAGTGCTTCTATTTACATCAGGGGGATGTACACGAGCTCCGGCCCTACGTGCTTCATTGATGTAAAATTCAGTATTGTAAAAACCGCCGAAATTATTAATTACGGCAACCATAAACTCAATAGGATAATAGGCTTTTAAAAATAGACTTTGATAACTTTCCACCGCATAGCTGGCGGAGTGCGCCTTGCAGAAGGAAAATCCTGCAAAGCCTTCCATTTGTCGCCATACTTCCTGTGCGGTTTCAAAGGGGTACCCTCTATCATAGCAGTTTTTAAAGTATTTGTATTCTATTTGTTTGAAACCATCATCCACACGGAATTTCCAGGCCATGGCACGGCGCAGCATATCCGCCTCCGCCAGGGAAAGTCCGGCAAAAAAGTGGGCCACCTTAATTACATCCTCCTGATAAACCATCACCCCATAGGTTTCCTTCAGGATTTCATTAAGCTTGGGATGTATAATTTTGTATTGCCCTTTGGCATGATGCCTGACAATATACTCGCGGGCCATACCGGAATCCGATACTCCCGGTCGGATAATAGAACTGGCAGCCACCAGCGTAATGTAATTATCGCAGTTGAGCTTATTTAATAATTGCCGCATGGCCGGCGATTCTATATAAAAACAACCGATGGTTTTGCCCGATTGCAAAAGCATATTCAGATAAGGATCTTTTTTAAAAGTGCCTGCCTGATGGATATCTATGTTTTCCCCTCGGTTTTGCCGTACCAACTGTACACAATCCTTGATATGTCCTAAGCCGCGTTGGCTTAAAATATCCAGCTTATGCAATTTTATTTTATCCGCGGTGTACATATCAAAATGCGTGATGGGAAATCCTTTGGGAGGAATTTCAGTAGCCGTATAGTAGGAGAGCGGCCTGTCGGAAATAACAATACCGCATGAATGCACCGATAAATAATGAGGGAATTTTTCCAAGCGCTGACTAAAATGAATAATTTTAGCTTTGTATTTATCCATTAAATTGGCACTTTTTTGAGAGCCCACTCTATGGTCCATTTCAATGGAGGCTATAAAAGAATCTATTTCGCCTTTTGGAAGTCCGTAAACTTTGCCGAGCTCTCTGGCGGTGGCCCTAAATTGGAAGGTATTGTGTGAACCCAGCATGGCAGTATATTCGTTGCCATTTTTATGAAACAAATATTGAATAATAGCATCGCGATCCTTCCAGGAAAAGTCCATATCAAAATCCGGAGGCGAGTTGCGATGCAGATTAAGGAAGCGCTCAAAAAATAAATTGAGTTCTATAGGATCCACATCCGTTATTTTTAAACAATAGGCAGCTACACTATTGGCACCGCTGCCCCGGCCCACATAATAATAGCCCTGTTGTTCTGCAAAGCGAATAACATCCCATACCATTAAAAAATAGGCGGTAAAATTCAGTTTATGGATCACTTCAATTTCTTGCAATAGTCGTTGTTCGGCCAAGGGATCATGGCCATATCGGTACTGCAAGCCTTTCATGCATTCGCTGAGCAATAATTCGCGGTCTTCCTCATGGGTACGCAAAAAGGTCTTTTTATTTTTATGCGCTTTATAGTCAAAATCAATGCTGCATTGCTCCAAAATATTTTGAGTATTTTGGAGCAAATAAGGATAGGCTTTATAGCATTCCAGAATTTGATGAATGCTAAGCAGGCATTCATGACGGGAACCGGCTTGATGGCGTTCCAACTTACTGATGAGGGTATTTTTTTCGATGGTTCGGAGCAAGCAATGCAAATAATAGTCTTCCTCGTTTTCAAAACTTAACGGGATAAGCGCTACTGCTTTTTTGCGGAGCCAATTTGGGTCCTCCATAATTAAGCGAGGAATATCCTGAGGCCGTACCCCCATGTATTCATTGGCTTTTAAAGTCGGCATCATATTGGGCCGATAAGGATAAATAATAAATACCTCCTCTAAGTCCGGAGCGGGTATGCTAAAGCTCAATTCCCGGTGAAGATGGGTAGTGAGGTGTTTATTCAGCGCCATGAAGCCTTGGTTGTTTTTAGCGATACCGATATAGAGGCAGGCGGCATTGTTGTTTAAGTTTCTAAAATCAATCCCCAGCATCGGCTTAATTCCGGCATCATTACAATACTGCACATAATCCCAAGCCCCGGAGGTATTATTAATATCACTGAGTACTGCCTGGGCAAATCCATGGTTGGCAAGTTGTGTAACTAGCTCTTTTACAGAGAATGTTCCGTATTTATAGGAATAGAAAGTATGGCAATTGAGTAACATGACAAAAATATTGTCAAATGTACAAATATTTTGTCATTTTGATTCGGGCCGAGGAAAAAAGCATTGAAAAAAAGCGTTCAAAAACGTTAATAATTGAAGATGAAAAGTATCGCAAAAAGCCAAATTGGTAAGATTTTAGGTATTTAAGGTAAAATTTCCTAAAAATAATTAATTTCGTATGGTAAAACATTAATAAACAATAAAAACCATGAAGAAGCTATTTGTTTTTTATATTATTTTAATTTCTTCATGCTTTTATCTGCACGGTCAGACAATTCAATTGGCATCCAACATTATGGGAGATACTGACCCGGGCGGGATGTATGTATTTAATGGACAACTTTATTTTAGAACTTGTTATAACCTTGGGCAACAACCATGGGTAACAGATGGCAAGTTTGCAGATGCAAAGCAGCTATATGGAGAAATAAATGTAGGCACTTTTTCTGCAATGAATGGGAAGGTGTACTTTGGAGGGTATAATATCAGTGGCAGATACCACGGTTTGTACGCTACAGACGGCACTGATACAGGTACTAAGTTGGTGGCAATGTGTAACGCCATAATAACTGATATCCCAAATTGTGTCCTGAATAACAAATTGTATTTTTATGGGAGTTCATACCTGTCAGGTTTAAACGGCAACGAACTATGGGTAAGTGATGGTACCGATACAGGTACCAAAATGTTTCTTGACATCAATAAAAATAATAGCGGCGGGTGTAATGTTCGCTTTATGGATATTCCTGATTAGGATGTTCATTCATCCATGTCCCTACTTGAAGTGATCCTGGAATTGTAAAGGCCAAAGAAGCTACAGTTATTGGTTCCATAGCACTTGAATTTGAAGAAGTAGCACCTTTTTGTTCAAATTCCAATTGGATGACCTTTTGCTTTCCTGATTCAATGGTGACTATTTGCCCCTTTGAAAGTCTAGAGTTATCTGCGACAGAACGAGCCTGAACGAAATGTTCTCCTATATTGAGTTCAAATTTTGTAGGATTATTGTTTATTAAGTTGCCAACAGATTCACCATCTACAAGAATAACGGCAGCGTCATTACAAACCACAAGTAAGGTTCCTTTGGTTTGAGCGAATGAGGAAATATTACTAAATAGTATAAACAGGAATGCGAGAAAAATATTTAACCTTAGAAGTTTCATAAAAATCTTTAAGAGCTACAAAGATAAGGTTTTATCTATCTATACGCAAAATGACCACCTATAGAAATAATATATTAAATCGTAGTTTTTGAAATTCCTATATTAAAGTGAAAACTTTTTCATTTCCTCTATCTTTTTGGTATTGATCACTTTGGCATATATCTGGGTTGTCTTAAGATTGGTATGTCCAAGTAGTGAAGAAACGGTAGCAATGTCTATTCCTTTGGTTAATGCAAGAGTGGCAAAGGTATGCCTTGCCATGTGGGCAGTCAGATTCTTAGTTATTTTTGCCTTTTTCTGTATAGTTTTCAAATGTTCATTTAGCTTTTGGTTAGTGATTTTTTTAAAGATATGCTTTTGATTTATATCCTTGCCATTCAATATTTCCAACGCTTCTTTAATTAAAGGAATTTCGGTTATATGGCTGGTTTTAATATTTTCAAAGGAAAGAATTTTGTAAATGTCATTCTTGCTTTTCACAGTTTGAATATTATCCCAGGTAATATTAATGAGATCAGAAAAACGCAAGCCTGTATAGCACGCAAAAAGAAACATTTCTTGGGCATTTATTTCACCATCATTTAAAAGACGCAATTCTGCAATATCCTTTACTTCCGCTTCGGTAAGATATGTTCTGTTGGATACTCCCTTTTTAATTTTAAACATTGCAAAAGGATAGGATTTAATATATCCTTTATGATAGGCAGAATTCACATAAGTCCGAAATACGCTAAGAGTTTTGGAAGCGGTATTTCTATTTAGATTACATTCCCCCAGCAGATAGCTTTCAAATCGAGTAATGAAATCGTGATTTATTTCAGACAATGTTAGGTTTGGAGCAAATGCCTTAACCTTATTGCGCATTTTCCGATATACTTCTAATGCATTCTTGGAAATAGTTTGTGATTGAATCTTATACTCGCTTTCAAAAAAATCAAAGAAGCTTCGGGAAATATCCATTGCGCCCTTCTTGTAATAATTGTGAAAGGTTTCTAATGTAAGTGGCTTATCTTCTAATGAAAAGTATTGGAAAATTTTCAGAACTTCTTTCACCTTGTCCTGGATGTAGTTATTTAGAAAAATAGAATTACCTTCCCGTGGTTTGACTTGGTGAGAATCATTGTCCCAAAACTTAGGGTCAATTGATTTTTTAAGGGAGTAATACTTTCTTTTCTTCCCTATGGCCACGCATAGGTATAGTACGCTTTTCCCTTTATCTGTTTGCTCGCTTCTTAGTACGGTGTATACACTTGCCATAAGCCTAAATTAGTATACTTTTTAGTGTACAAACTAAATGCCAAAGGTGGGAATTTAGTTTCCCTTGTGTTCAAAAAAAATGCCCCTGTAAGGGGCATTTCTAATCAGTTAAGATTTTTTTGGATTACGTTTCCAACATCTGGCGGAGAGAGAGGGATTCGAACCCCCGGAGGTATTACCCTCAACGGTTTTCAAGACCGCCGCATTCGACCGCTCTGCCATCTCTCCACGACAAAGGTACGACATTGTGCCTTTATGTGCAAAGACATTTTGAAATTTTATATGGCTATTGTTTATCAAATATTTATAATAAAAAAATGGAGCTCGTTGGCTCCATTTTATCGTTCTTAATTGCATTTTAATTGCTTCTGCAGGGCCATGCATTTGCCGTTTATATCGTCATCCATATCTATGGCTAAGGCTTTTTTAAGTAAAGCACAGCTCTTACTATTCTTCCCCTGCAATTGATAATAGACCGCCATATAGTACATGACATAGCTATTATCCGGGTCCATTTTGCCTGCTTTTTCCAGCTCGGTACGCCCTTCTTCTAATCGGCCTAACATGAGCAAGGCATAGCCTTTATTGCTGTATGGATAGGAGAACTCCGGTTGTACTGCAATGGCCTTATTACAATCCTCCAGCATCTTTTTCCAGTCCTTGCGGGTGGCATCTACATAGTAGGCAATATTATTGTAAGCATAAGGCTCCAACTCCTTATCTATTTCCATGGATTTTAAATTGTCCTTTTCGCACTCATCTACTTTTTCCATACCATGGTATAGGGTAGCTCGAGTAGAATATAATTTGCCATTGGATGGCTCCAATGCCAATCCTTTATTAACTATATATAAACCGGAATCGTATTTCTTTTCGTTGCGATATACTTCTGCATATAAGCCGCAGTCATTATAATCATTGGGATTAATTTCAATAAGTTTATTGCACATGTATTTTGCTGCTACATACTTTTTCATTTTTATCAGCAGGCGAACCTTCTTGGTCATGATTTGCGGATTGTCCGGTTTATAAACCAAATAGGTATCTAAATCTGCCAAGGCAGCATTATAGTTTTTCCTTTCTTCATACATACTGGAACGGACATTATACAAGGTAGCAAAGCTGCGTTTTACAGAAATGGCATATTCCAAATCACTCAAAGCACGTTTTTGATCACCGGTAGCATAATGCACAATACTGTAGCCCATATACAAACGGGCAATGGTCATTTTATCTGTATTTTTAGTAATTAAATCTTTAGCGGCATTGAAACTTACGGCTGCATTTTTGTAGTCCTTTTTATCAATATTGCCAAAACCCATATTGATGAATTTCTCCAATACTTGTCCATGAGCAAACATTGAAATAAAGCAAAACAAGATTAAAAAATATTTTTTCATGAACTATTTCTTTTTTATTATAAGCGTAA
>CAIKRV010000009.1 GCA_903829945.1 uncultured bacterium
GCTATTTTTATAGAAAAAGGAATGGCCGTATTATTAATATCCTGGGAGGTTAATCCGAAATGAATATATTCAACATAAGCATTCAGTCCAAGTCCATCAAATTTCTCTCTAAGAAAGTATTCAACGGCCTTTACATCATGATTAGTAATTTTCTCAATTTCTTTAATCTTTTCTGCATCCTCAATTTTGAAATCAATATATATGGATCTCAAAATCTTATGTTTATTCTCGGGAAAGGATTTTAAAGCAGGAATATTTAAGGTAGTCAGGGCTAGAAAATACTCTACTTCTACCCATACTCTATATCGAATCAGTCCAAATTCTGAAAAATAAGGAGCTAAAGGCTCCGTCTTACTTCTGTACCTCCCATCAATTGGAGAAATGGCAGTTAAAGTTTGCAAATTCATAGAGCAAAGGTACTATATGTTATTATTTTTATGGAATTAAGGACTAGGAAATAGAGGAATCATAAAAGCATTTCCTGCATCGTGGTTCATAGTGGTCTTTTTCACCCAATAAAACCAATCCGGAACGATCCGAAAGTCGGTAGGAATGGGTACCTAAACCACCACATTTAACACAGATAGCGTTTAATTTGGTTACATATTCAGCAATGGCCATTATTTTAGGCATAGGTCCAAAGGGCAAACCCTTGTAATCCATATCTAAACCTGCAACTATTATTCTTTTCCCCTGAATTGCAAGGGTTTCTAAAACTTCAATAATTCCTTCGTCAAAGAATTGCGCTTCATCCAAAGCGATTAAAGATGCCTCTTGACTGTTTTTTATAATATCCTTGCTTTCGTTGATGGATAAGGATGGAAAATAATTAGTATCATGAGAAACAATGCGATATTCACTGTACCGGGTATCAATTGCCGGCTTAAATATTACCATTTTAATCTGAGCAATCTTTGCCCTTCTTAAGCGTCGGAGTAATTCTTCCGTTTTACCGGAGAACATTGGCCCGCAAATCACTTCTATCCATCCGTTACAATTATCCTTGTTGTATTGTGGTTCAATAAACATATTTTTAGTTGAAGTTTTAGTTTAATTGAACATACTTTAAGTCTACACTATTAATAGGATTAGCATGTAAACCGTGGACTCGCTTAGCAAGGAGACGCACAGTTTCATCATAATATAAAATTAGCACCGGAGCCTCCTCCATCATAAGATCCTGCATGCGACTATAGGATTGAGGATCCGTTGTAATATCCTTTTTATTAATCAGAGAATCATATTTTTGGTCGAATTGAATATTATGATAATGGAAATAATTTGGTCCATCCGGAGGACGATTTTTACTATAAAATATGGACAAATAATTTTCTGCATCCGGATAGTCTGCAACCCATGAACCTCTAAAAAACAATGATTTGCCTTTGCTTTTATATTCAGATAAACTGGAGGATGGAATGTTTTCTATTTGTACGGGTATCCCGGCATCCTCCATGGCATGTTGTACAAAAATGCTTAAATCCAGGTAATTAGCAGTAGTACTTAGCTTTATAATTGGAAGTCCTTTGCCATTTGGAAATCCTGCATCTCGAAGCAATTGAGCTGCTTTTCCGGGTAAATAAGGGTAATATATTTTAGGTTCAGCTTGTAATAAATCAGGGGGTATAAAGCCATAAATACCGGGAATACCTATCGAATTTCGGATATAACGCATCATCTTAGTTCGGTCCAAAGCATAATTCATAGCTTGTCGTACCATCTTAAATTGTTTTGCGTTCATGCCTTTAGGTAGGCTGTCTACCAAAAAACCAAAATATTCAGTATTCAGAAAGGGGCTTTTTTCAAAATTTAATTTATCACTGAAAGCCGCTTTTAGAGTTCCGTCCTTATTTAAAACATTATCTTTAAAACTTTGATCTATACCATTAACCAAATCCAATTTTCCCTGCATAAAACTAAAAAATTCATTTTGCTTACTGTCAATAAATGATATATCAACGGCAGCAATAAATGGCAAACGAGTTAATTTCCCATTGGTATCTTTATCAAATTCAAAGTATTGTTGATTTTTATGCAATATTAACTTCTCTCCCTCATAATAATATTTCATAAAAAACGGTCCGGTTCCAATGGGATGGGCTCTGAAATCTTTTCCGTAATGGGAAATTAATTCTTTTGGAACAACGGAACAATAAGTTGTGGTAAGTAAACTTAAAAATGGTGCAAATGGCTTTTGAAGCCGTATGCAAAAGGTAGTATCATTTAAAGCTTTAAACGGACTGTCTACAACCACCTTATTATTAAAAATCCATGCCCCGGGGGAAGCGGTAGCCGGGTCAATAATCCTATTAAAGCTATACTTAAAATCAGAGGCTGTAACTTTTCTTCCTTTACCATTTGGGAATAGTTCATGATCATGAAAATAGACATCGTTTCTTAAAGTAAAGGTATAAGTCAATCCGTCCTCACTTATGGTCCAATTTTTCGCAATACATGGTTTAATTTTCAAGTGTTCATCCAATTGAATTAATCCATTATACAACTGTTGGCAGGACCAAATATTTGCCAGGCTACGTGCAAATGCAGGGTCTAATGAAGTAACCCCGGTATATAAATTCCAGTAAAATACGTTGGCATATTTTTGTTCTTTACGAGCACAAGTGCAGCAGAATAAAATTATCATTAATAATGCTAAAGCCCGCCTTGAAAAGGAATTAGAAAATTGTAATTTAGCGCCTTTCAAAAATTTAGTCATTAACAGCAAAATAAAGCATTTTTCAAATGAAAATCACATATTACGGACATTCATGTTTCTCACTGGAAATTAAAGGTGTAAATATTTTATTTGATCCATTTATCCGTGCCAATCCTTTGGCAGGAAACATTAATGTGGAGGCCATTAAGCCTGATTTGATCTTAATCTCCCACGGTCATTGGGATCATATAGCCGATGCTATAGAAATAGCACAAAGAAGCGGTGCTCAAGTAATTGCAAACTTTGAGGTGATCACATGGCTTAAAAATCAAGGTATTGAAAATATTCATCCTATGAATACCGGAGGTTCATGGAAATTTGAATGGGGTAAAATCAAGTACACCTACGCTTTACATTCCAGTAGTATGCCTGATGGTGCTTATGGAGGGATTCCAGGCGGTTTTATTGTTGCCACAGATGAAGGTAATTTCTTTTATTCCGGAGATACAGCTCTAAGCTTGGATTTTCAATTAATTGGAAATGAAATTGCTTTAGATTTATGTGCATTGCCCATAGGTGATAACTTTACCATGGGGATTAATGATGCTATTACTTGCGCTGATTTTATTGTTTGCGACAAGGTAATCGGTTTACATTATGATACTTTCCCTCCTATAAAGGTAAATCATGAACAAGCCAAAGCCGCATTTGCCGAGGCAGACAAGGAACTTATATTGATGTCTATCGGAGATACCTTGGAATTTGGCAATAATATATAAAATTGAAGCTAAGAAGAAGTACAGAATTTAATTAAGCTTCATTTTTAAAGTTTAAAAAGCGCACTATACATTATAGTATATGTGCGCTTTTATGTTAAGTGCATATTAATGAGGACTTTCATTTTGGAATGTTAATATCTTTAAAATGTTGATATCTTTTGTGGACAAATTTTCAAGATAAAACATGTTAGTAAACGTATTGATTTATTAATTTTACAAGAAATTTGTAAACAGATATACAAGGGCGAAATTCCCTTTTAAAGTGGTGAATATTAAATGAAAATATAAGAATGGAAGACTATAAATGCTTTCATCTTATATGTGGACAAGAATTATGGGAAAGATTATATCAATAGCCAATCAGAAAGGTGGAGTAGGTAAAACTACTACCTCTATTAATCTGGCAGCATCATTTGCTGCCTTGGAATTTAAAACGCTTTTAATTGATGCGGATCCGCAAGCCAATTCAACCTCGGGGGTTGGAATGGATCCCGCCACCGTACAAACTAGTATTTATGAAACCATTATTAATGATTCTGACCCTAGGGAAGCCATCATTAAAACGGATATTGAATTTCTAGATATATTACCTTCACATATTGATTTGGTAGGTGCAGAAATTGAACTCATCAATTTGGAAAATCGTGAGTTTATGATGAAGCGCAGTTTGGAAAAAATTAAGGATGATTATGATTTTATTATTATTGATTGTTCTCCTTCCTTAGGTATTATCACCGTAAATGCACTAACTGCAGCGGATTCAATTATTATTCCTGTGCAATGCGAATTCTTTGCTTTAGAAGGATTAGGTAAATTGTTAAATACAATTAAAATTATCCAAACCAATTTACATCCTGAATTGGAAATTGAAGGTATCTTATTAACGATGTATGATGTACGTTTACGTTTATCCAATCAAATTGTTGAAGAGGTAAAAACACATTTCCAAAACCTAGTTTTTGATACTATAATACAAAGAAATATCCGCCTAAGTGAGGCGCCAAGTTTTGGGGTACCTGCACTCTTGCATGATGCGGCGTCCAAAGGAGCAATTAATCATTTGAATCTTGCTAAAGAAATTCTGATGAAAAATGGATTGACGGCACTGCATGAATCTATTAACCAAGTATTGAATTAAAAAAATGACTGTTAAAAAAAACGGCCTCGGCAAAGGTCTTACTGCTTTATTGCAAAATGCCAATACTGATGTTTCAGGAAAAAATCCGGTGGCATTAAATTCTACTGCTGAAATTAATATTTCCGATATACAAGCGAATCCCTTTCAGCCACGTACTGAATTTGATGAAGCAGCCTTGGATGAATTATGTGAATCCATTAAAATCCATGGCATTATACAGCCTATTACGGTTCGTAAAGTTGGTCATGGAAAATATGAAATTATTTCCGGTGAACGCAGAACCCGTGCTTCAATTAGAGCCGGCCTAAAAACGATTCCGGCTTATGTTCGCTTAGCCAATGACCAAGGAATGTTGGAGATGGCTTTAATTGAAAATATTCATAGGGAAAATTTAAACCCTGTAGAAATTGCACTAAGCTATCAACGCTTATTAGAAGAAGTGAATTTAAAGCAAGAAGAATTGGCCGAACGTGTAGGTAAAAACCGAAGTACGGTTACCAATTATTTACGCTTATTAAAATTACCTGAAGAAATCCAAATTGCCTTGCGAGACGGTCAAATCTCCATGGGACATGCTCGTCCATTAATTGGCTTAGAGGATAAAGAATTTGCATTGCAGATTCTAGATGATATTATTGATAAAGACTTAAGCGTACGTACAGTTGAGGAAATGGTGAAGCAAAAAAATACTTTACCTAAGGATAAAAAAGCAACTTCCGCACCTGTGGCTACCTCTATTGCAAATTTGGATGTTTGGGAACAAAAATTTGCTCAACTTTGGAATTCAAAAGTTAAAATTAAGGTATCAAAAAATGGTAAAGGGGAGCTTTCTATATTATTTAATAATGAAGCCGACTTGGTTAAAATGGCGGAACGTCTTGAAAAATAATTTATAAATACTTTATTTTCAAATATATATAAAGCCGGAGTGAGAAATTACTCCGGCTTTCTTATGCTTAATTCTATCATTTAAGGCTTTATACGATTTTAGGCGTTAAATTTGCAGTAATTTCACTTTTTGACTTGAAAGCATACTTTTTTATAACGATATTTTTTCTTGTTTCTCAGGTAACTGTAAATGCACAGTTCAAAGAGTTAAGCTCCTCATATAGCCCAGGATTAAAAGATAGTACAGTGAAAAGCAAAAAGAGTGCACATCGTCTAAGTCCGGGAAAAGTATGTTTAATGTCCGCCATTCTACCGGGTAGCGGACAAATTTATAATGGACAATGGTATAAGGCAGGCGTTTTATATGCAGGTATGGCAACAATTATTTATTTTATCAATTGGAATCAACAGTATTATGCAGATTTTAAGCAGGCATATATTTATCGGACGGATAATAATCCATTGACTATTGATAAATATGATACGGCATCGCATAGTGGGCAACCATTTATCAGTGACCCGAATACTTTAGTTAGCTATCGGGAATATTATCACCACAATAGAGATTTATTATATATTCTTGCCGCGGTGGTTTATGCAACTAATATTATTGACGCTTATGTTTATGCACACTTGAAGGATTTTGATATTTCAGATAAGTTAACTTTGGAATTAAATCTTTCCAGATTTTCTTATACTACCATGGGATTTAGTTATACACCTTCAGTAAAATTAAAATTTTAATTATAGAAAAAATTATAATATGAAAATTGCGCTAATGGGTTATGGGAAGATGGGAAAAAAGATAGAGGAGATTGCCTTAAAACGTGGTCATGAAATAGTCTTGAAAATAGATATTAGCAATAGAGCAACATTAACTCATGAAGCGTTGAAACAGGCCGATGTGGTCATTGAATTTTCTACCCCTGCAACGGTGCTTGAAAACATTCAATTTTGTTTTGAAGCAGGTGTGCCTATTGTGGTAGGTACTACAGGCTGGGCACCACATGTGGATGAAATTAAACATGCGTGTATTAAAAAAGCTGGTACCATACTTTACAGCAGCAATTTTAGCATAGGCGTAAATATTTTATTTGCGCTTAATAAATTTTTAGCTCATTGCATGAGTGCTTATGAAGATTATGAAATATCAATGTATGAAAGTCATCATACGCAAAAGCTAGATGCACCAAGTGGTACTGCAGTGAGTTTGGCAAATGACGCCAATAATATTTTATATAAAAAGGATAAATGGGTTACTCTTAAAAACGGTGATCCCACTCATTTAGGCAGAAACGAATTTCCGGTCTATTATGACCGTGAGGAAAACGTTACCGGTTATCATGAGGTTAGTTATACTTCTTCCATTGATAAAATAAAAATAAGCCATGAGGCATTTAATAGAGACGGATTTGCTTTAGGTGCTGTTATTGGCGCAGAATTTGTCTTGGATAAAAAAGGAATATTTACCACAGAGGATTTATTTAAATTCAATCCTTCATTTTAAAATAAAAAATATGAACGTTTACATTGTATTGTTATTTTTATTGCTCATTCGTCAAATTGGATTGGCAGCCATGTTCAAAAAGGCGGGGGTTGCCAATTGGAAAGCATTTGTACCGGTATTATATACCGTTGAATGGCTAAAATTAGTGGGCAAACCATCATGGTGGATTGTTCTGTTTTTTATTCCCGGAATCAATTTAATAATGAGTGTTTTGATTGCGGTGGATTTGGCTAAGGCTTTTGATCGTTTTTCGTTAATGGATCATTTTTTAGCTTCCTTGATGCCATTTATATTTTTTCCTATGGCGGGGTTTAATCCAACCATAAGATATAGGGGTTGGGATGCCGCGCAGGCTCATGTACGAACTCCAAGCCGCGAATGGATAGATGCTATTGCATTTGCATTAATAGCAGCCACAGTGATTCGCTCTTTATTTATAGAAGCATATACAATTCCTACCGGTTCTATGGAAAAAACATTAAGGGTTGATGATTTCCTTTTTGTTTCCAAGCTCAATTATGGTTCTCGGGTTCCATTAACTCCCATTTCATTTCCGCTTGCTCATAATACCTTGCCTTTAATTGGAGGGAAATCTTATACACAAATACTTTCATTGCCATATTTTCGATTCCCGGGTTGGGAAAAAATTAAGAACGGAGATATAGTAGTATTTAATTATCCTGCGGATAAGGAAGAGGACGGGCAAAGGCCGGTGGATAAAAAAGAAAATTATATTAAGCGTTGTGTCGGGATTTCCGGTGACAGCTTAAAGGTGATACGAGGAGAAGTATATATTAACGGTAAAAAAGCAGATTTACCGGCTCATCATCAATTCAGATATAATGTTTATACGGATGGTACACCCTTTGATGAAAAAATGATTAGAGACTTGGGTGTTTCCATGTCCAATGCTAACCCGGAAATATTTGATGGAGGCGTTGATCCTAAAAACAACCAGCATCATTATGTGATGCTGCTTTCGGATGAAGTGCGTGATAAACTAAAAGCCATTCCTTATGTAAAAGAGGTAAAACCTGATTTTGCTATTCCGAATGTTGCTAATAATAATGGTAATCCGGTTTTCCCAAATGATTCGTTTAGATGGAATGAAGATTTTTTTGGACCGGTTTATATTCCTAAAAAAGGTGATGTTATCACTTTGAATTTAAGAAACTATGCCATCTATGAAAAAGCAATTCGTGAATATGAAGAAAATCCAAGTTTAGAATTGCGAAATAATGAACCTTACCTTAATGGCAAGCCATTAAAAACATATACCTTCAAAATGAATTATTACTTTATGATGGGGGATAACAGACATAATTCATTAGACTCACGTTTTTGGGGCTTTGTTCCTGAAAATCATATTGTTGGTAAACCGGTATTTATTTGGTTATCCTTAGATTCTGAAGCCCCATGGTATAAAAAAATCAGGTGGAGCCGAATGTTCCACTTAATTTAAATGTAGATTCGCAGGATGTTAGTTGCATTACTCCTCCTTGCAATCCTTCAATATTTTTACATATTTCCGGTACTCGGCCTCTATAAGATTTTTCAGAAGGCCGGGTTAGCGCCTTGGATGGCTTTTGTCCCGGCCTTAAATACCTATTATATCTTAAAAATTATTCATAGACCTATTTGGTGGATGATTTTTTTATTGGTACCCGGGTTAAATATTATTTTATGTATTGTTTTGGTTATTGAGTTGATTTATTGTTTTGGAAAGGTAAGTTTTGGCCATCAAGTTTTAGCAGTACTTTTTACGGGCTTTTATTTTATTAAATTAGGCTTCTCTGAGCATGAAAGATTATTAAGTAAGGACGAACGCTCGGCTCTCAGTCAAGATTCCTTTAGTGAAATGGCCTCTATGATCAGCTTTGTGTTATTGAGTGCGGTAATTATCAGAACTTTTATTTTTGAATTATACACCATTCCTACAGGCTCCATGGAAAAGACACTATTGGTTGGAGATTATTTATTTGTTTCTAAATTAAATTATGGTGCTCGCATTCCTATCACGCCGATGGCCTTCCCATTTTCACAGAGTACACTTCCTTTTACAAATATTAAATCTTACTTCGATAAAATTTCCTTGCCTTATTTTAGAATTTTTGGTTGGCAAAACATTAAGCGAAATGATATAGTTGTTTTTAATTACCCTGCTGATCAATTGCATCCTGTAGATCGGAAAGAAAATTACATCAAACGTTGCGTAGCTATACCGGGAGATTCATTCCAAATAAAAGGTGCCGAAGTATTTGTAAATAATAAAAAATCAAGCTTTCCTGAAACGGTGCAATTATGTTATTTGGTCATTACGGATGGCACTTTTTTTAGCCGAGATTTTTTAAATAGTTTGGGATTGCTTACCGATCGTGGAAGCGAGGCTATTACTGAAGCCGGAGTAGATCCGGGAAGCGGTTATGCTGCTTGGAAAATTTGGCTAACTAAAGATGCTGCTGCACGTTTTAAATTACAACATAATGTAAAAGAAATTAAACTGTATTCAGAATTGCCAGGGCAAAGAGAAGCAGGTATTTTTCCTAATGATCCTACATTAAAATGGAATATTGATTATTTCGGTCCTCTATATGTTCCACGAAAAGGAGATAAAATTCAATTAAATAAAACAAATTATTTGTTATATCAAAAGGCCATTAAGTACTATGAAAATCATCCTGATTTTTGTATGAAAGGTGATTCGTTTTATTTAAATGGAAAGCCTATCAATGCTTATACGTTTACTATGAATTATTACTTTATGTTAGGAGATAGCAGGTATAATTCCGAAGATTCTAGATTTTGGGGATTTGTTCCCGAAAATCATATTATAGGTAAACCACTACTGATTTGGCTGTCAATTGATCCAGATCAAAAATGGTTTTCATCCATACGATGGAAGAGGCTTTTTAATTGTATTTGATAAGCACATTAGTCTAATTTTTATTTGAAATATTTTCATTTTTCAAATTGTATTGTATATTTGCCCCGACTTTAAGATTGTTACCGAACAAATGGGCGTTCGGTTTAGGGGCAGCCTGTCTTGGCTGCCCTTTTCTTTTGTCCTCACGAAAAAATCAATTAATGAATTTTGATTTTTATAACTTTATGAAATTCTTTGAGTTATAAAAAACATTGCTCCATATTTGAAGCGTGTAATTTCCTTTAGCAAATTTTTCAACATTTATCGTTTCTGAAATAATGCCCTTTTCTTCTGTTAAGTTTTTTTGATACATTAAAATACCCGCAGCATTAAAAATCGAAATACAAATTTTTGATTGTTCCGGATTTTGAAATTTAAAATTTAACTGCTCCGCACAAGGATTAGGATAAATTTCTAAGGATATATTTTGATTTCCCGCATTTAAATTTGCTATACCATTGATGGTATTATTATTAATTTTAAAATCCCAAATTCCTCTTCCATAGGTGCCGTATCTTACTGTATTGGTGGACGCAATAAATTCTACGCTCCAGTAGGTTTGATCAGGAGCGGAACTTCCTCCTAAATAGTACCATACCCCTTCTTTGGTATTTAATACATAAGGTCCTAATTCGGTAGCGGCATATATAAAGTTTTCAGCAGTATCACTCACCAATTGATAGCACAAAGTGCTGGGAAAACCTGTGGTAATTGCAGTGAAGGTGGCACCATTATCTTCAGAAACATAAACAGCCGGATTAGAATAACCACTCCCGCAAATCCAAAGTTTTCCTAATTTTTTATGTGAAGGAAGTACACATGAACCATAAAAATAATGTCCGGAAGGTGCGGTGAATTTAGTATTGAGATTCCAAGTTTTACCACCATCTGTTGAATAATAATATCCTCCATTTTCGGTAAGTAAATACCTGTATTTTGTATTTATGTTTGAACAAGCAATTGCGGAGATTTGTCCCAGTTTATTTTTACTAAAGTCAAATTTTTGTTCAGTAGCTGAAACCTTATTGGATACAGAGTCATAAACCAATTTTACTAAGTGGGCACCGGAATCCATTCCTCCACCGCCCAGCCATGCTATATTTGCTTGATTGGGTTCTGCAAGGAGTGGTGCCATCCATAGTGCAGGGCCTTTACTGGAATTAAAGTTATAACTCCAAGAATATTGGCTTTTACTACTTTCTGCATGAGGATAATAATCAGCAAAAGTTGGATAGACAGTCCATAATGATTTACCACTATCAGCAGAAACAATATGTCCATAATCACCACTGATAACTTGATCAAATAACATAGTACTTCCTGAATCATATAATGCTTTCTGAAAGCCTTGGTCTTGGCTTCCGGCGTAGCATATATTGAGATTGTTTTGGTCAGTTAATGTGGTATAATACATACTTACATTAAGTCCATTCAATCCAAGATTTGAAATGCTGCTATAGGAATTGGAACAATGATATAATCCGCCATCATTGGCTACCATCAGATATTCAATTCCTTTATTTTTAAAAGATAATATACTATGAATATCAGCATGCAATTTATTGCTTGGCGATGGATAATAATCCCACCATTGGTTTACGGCATTAAAAGCAAGACCCCCATTTTTGGAAAACCAACAATCTACACTGCCAATGCTTAAATAATTAGCATTTGAATTGGAACAATTAAAACTCCATTTGGTGTAAGGAGTATTGCCAAAATAATATTTATACTTCCATGTTTTACCGCCATCGGCGGAATTATAAATAAAGGTATCTACCATGGCATACAAATAAGTTTTTCCTCCTATTTCTGTGCCGGTCAAATATTCATTTCCCGTACTTTTTAAGGGAATTTTACCTTGTTTTTGAGTTATTGTATCTGCGCTGGCAATAAAATATATATTGCTATCTTTTAATAAATAGGTTTTACCTGTTCCATAGTAGGACGTCCAAATATCATACCTGCCCGTACCGTAAAAATTTAAGTCAGGATAAGATAAAATCCTTGTAAAATTTACGCCACTATCTTTTGAATGATAAATGGAAACGATGGAATTCCATTTATTATAATCCCATTCTTGGAGAAGTAAAAATATACTATGATTGGAATCATTGGTCATGATTCCTTTAGCACAATTTCCCCATCTTTCCGCATTAGATAATCCGTTGGATTTATTCCAGGTTAGGCCTTCATCATCACTATAATAAAAGTTATTGTTGGAAGCTCCAACTAAAATTCGGTGACCGGATTTTTTTTGTAAAATCCTCAGCATGGATATACCATTAAATTTAAATGATTCATTCAGTGATTGCCATGAGGTACCATTATAACGGAATACATTACCACCACCGCTCGCAGTATATATATCACCCGTGATGGTATCAATATCACTTAGTTCAATACGTCCTGCTTGATTTTTACTGCCTTTTTCGACCCATGTGCCTTTTAATTTTCCACTATCTATCATTTCAGTTTTAAACATGGCTTGGCGGGTAGCAGTATGCCTTTGATATCTAAATGTTTCATCTAATTGCTTCCAATTAATATCCGGGGCACATCGGTGCATATTTTCTATCCATTTTATTCTTGCAGTCTGTTCCTCTTCTTCATCCTCCGTTTCATTTGATCTGATTTCTGTAGGTGCAGGGAAAAAAGCATTACTTTTTGGTGATTTGCTTGTATTTGAAGCTAGTTCTTTTAAAGTATTTTTTTGATAGGCAGAAGTAATACCTATGGGTGTTTCTTTACCGGTAATACCTGATTGGCCGGCAATAAATTTCGTTGTTGTTTTACTTGCATTTTGATGACAAGCACTTATACAAAAACTTAAAAATAGTATTGAAAAAAGCCTATGACTATAAATTTTTAAATTGGTCAACATCTGTAAAAAATTAATTTACAAATGTAAGAAGAGTATTATTGAAATTTATTAGGGATAAGACTTAAGTCAATATTTTAAATAAATCATTATTTTGATTTAAGTCATAGGTTAGGACCTTACATTCCAATTTCTTGCAAATTAGTTTTATTTGGTAGTTTTTCATTTTCGCCTTAAATATAAACAGTCTAAATTGAAAAATATGGATTCCTGAATGCTAAGATGTAAAATTTTGTATACTAATAATTATTATATTTGTTTTGACTTTAAGATTGTTAGGTCGACTAACTAAACGTTCGACCGGAGGGCAGCTGTCTTGGCTGCCCTTCTCTTTGGTTCTCTAAGCAATTAACCGTTACTTTGCATTAGATTTAGCGTACAATTATGATGACATTAGAAAACTCTTTATATTCTAAAATAAAATCGAGCAATTTTGTTTTTGCAGGTCCATGTGTAGCTGAAAGTGAAGGCTTATTGGATGAAGTGGCAGCATTTGTAAAACACATAGGTGAAAAGTTTGACCTAAGCATGGTCTTTAAAGCATCATTTGATAAGGCCAACCGCACTTCTGCAAATTCATTTCGTGGCCCGGGCATGGAAAAGGGATTAAAAATGTTAGCCGATGCCGGTCAGAAATATCACTTACCAACCATTACTGATATTCATGAAAGTTATCAAGCTGCAATAGTTGCAGAATACGTCGATGTTTTACAAATACCAGCTTTTTTATGCAGGCAAACAGATTTATTGTTGGAGGCCGGGAAAACCGGTAAAATTGTCAATGTTAAAAAGGCGCAGTTTCTAAGTGGATGGGATATGAAGTATGCCGTAGAAAAAGTTAAAAGTACCGGCAATAATCAAATTTTACTTTGTGAAAGAGGCACTATGTTTGGATATAATAACTTAGTCGTTGATTTTAGAAATATTATTGATATGAAATCTTTTGGATATCCTGTAGTGATGGATGCCACCCATGCTGTTCAAAGACCGGGAGGACTAGATGGTAAATCAGGGGGAAATAGAGAATATGTTCCATATTTAGCTAAAGCTGCCAAAGCTGTTGGTGCCGATGGGTTTTTCTTTGAAATACATCCAAATCCGGATCAAGCACTTTCTGATGGCCCTAATATGCTGGACTTTAAAGCATTTGAAAATTTAATGGAGGAATTGTACGCATGAGATTACTAATTGCCGGGGCTTCCGGTTTGGTGGGCGGAAATTGTCTGGACTTTTTTTCGAAACAGTCTAATATTGAGGTTATAGGAACGCATTATTCATTTCCTACCAATAATACTGTTTTTTTTGACACCTTAAATCTGGATAATCCTGACAATTTTGATGTTTGGAAGTTTAGACCTACCCATATTTTGCATGCAGGAGCATTAACCCATGTGGATTTATGTGAGCAGGAACCGGAACAGAGTTATAAACAAACGGTGCAATCAACTTTAAATATCTTGCAGATTGCCAATTCCTTACAAGCAAAGGTGATTTATATTTCTACCGATTATGTTTTTGATGGACAAGCTGGTCCATATGATGAAATGGCAGAAACTAATCCTTTAAGTATTTATGCCAAACATAAATGGGAAGCAGAGGAATTAATCAGGAAGGAGAGTAAACATAGCTTAATTTTAAGAATTACTAATGTTTACGGAGATGAAATCAGGGATAAAAATTTTGTGAACAGATTGTTTAATGCTTGTTTGCAAAAAGAAAGCTTGAAATTAAAGCTTCCCATTGATCAATTTGCTACTCCTGTCAATGCACATGATCTGGCCCAAGCATTATGGGTGTTGTTAAGAGAGGGAAAACAAGGAATTTATCATATTGCAGGAACGGATTATTTGAATAGAGTACAATTGGCAGAAAAGATTTTTTCTTATTTTCCTGAACATAAAATTGAAGTTGTGGCTTGTACTACTATAGAGTTAAATCAAGCTGCACCGCGTCCATTGCAAGGGGGATTAAAGTCTAAAAAATTTCTTACGGAATTTCCATTTTTCCGCTTCACCAGCGTAGATCAATACTTGGTGAAAAAACTTAAATAAATCAAAAAATAATAAATAAATTTTGGCTCTTGATGTATTAGAATGAACAAGGTATCATTACACAGAGTAAAAAATGATAAATATTTCATCGCTTTTATACACCAATTTGCCTTTTAGTGTAGTATTTTTGCCGTAGTGCACTAGCTATAAACTTTGGATTATAGATTGACGGACAAGAATTCAGCCACTATAAAACAGTGGTACATTTGGTACACCAAACCAAGAGCTGAAAAAAAGGTTAAAGAACGCCTGGAAGCTAAGGGAGAAGAGGTGTTTCTTCCTGTTTATAAGGAGCTTAGGCAATGGAGCGATCGGAAAAAGTGGATCGAATCACCATTATTCAGCGGTTATATATTCGTCAGAAGTTTATCATCCAAATTTGATTCCATAGCATTTACGGAAGGGGTTCTGAATTTTGTGCGCTACAATGGCAAACCAGCCATGCTTCGCTTAGAGGAAGTTGAAGAAATTAAATTATTGTTATCTGATTATCAAAGTATTGAAGTCGATGACGCTATGTTTCACCACGGTGAACAAGTTAAAATAATAGCTGGGCCATTACAAGGATTAGAGGGTGAAATTATTAACCATAAAGGAAAGAAACGTTTGGCAGTTCGCATAGAACAGCTTGGAAAAGCCATACTGGTCGAAGTGCCTAAAGTATATGTGAAAAGGCAGTTAAGAGCCTGATTAACAAGAAATAGTTCGGTTTTTTGCGGTCATTTGGTGTGACTGACGTGGCGGAGCTGTATTCAGCCGTGAACATTGAATGACTCCTGATTTAGTTTCATGACAATTTTTGAACAATTGATTTTAAAAATTATTGCTAATAGGAAAGATGCTTTCGGTAAAACTAAGCATCAGGATTTTTTTAATGCTTTGCATAAATTAGGTTTGAAGGGGATGAATTTTGGTAATGGCTCACTTCCTTCACAGAGTGGCGAAGATGAAGTTTTAAAATTTTTAAAACCTTTCCTACCGGAAAATCCTATAATTTTTGACTGTGGTGCAAATTTTGGAAATTACTCAAAACTTATTTTAGAGCATTTTAATAATGCCCAAGTATTTGCTTTTGAACCTGATCCTGCAAATTTTAAAATTTTAACCCAAAAGCTCCATGGAGATAATATCCAAATTTTTAATTTGGGTTTAGGAATTATTACTGAAAAAAAAGAATTGTTCCGCAGCGAAGCTTACCCGGGGATCAGCAGCGTTTATCAAAGAGATTTGACACATATCAATACTTCTATGAAAGCTATAGGAGAAATTCCATTTATTTCAATTGATGATTTTTCGAAGCAACATAACATTGAAAAAATTGATTTCTTGAAATTAGATACGGAAGGCAATGAATTAAATATTTTATTGGGTGCAACAAATATGCTTTCACAGGGTAGCATTAAAAATATTCAATTTGAATTTGGGGGATGCAATATTGACGCTCGAACCTATTTAAAGGATTTTTTTAATTTATTAATTGCTAATTTTAAAATATTCCGAATCTTAAAAGACGGCTTATATCCAATTACAAAGTATTCTGAAATATTGGAAGTATATATGACTTCAAATTTTCTTGCCGTCTTAAAAAAGTAAATTGAATTAATGAATATTCAAGTAGAACAACTGTCAAAATGCTATGCTAAAGTTGTTCGCACTAAAAAGGCGGATACTTTAAGTCAAAGTATTTTGAGCGTTTTCTTGAATCTAAGTAATAAAACCAAAGAAGATTTTTGGGCCTTGAAAGATGTTTCCTTCCAATTGGGAGAAGGAGAAATTCTCGGCGTTATTGGAAGAAATGGTGCCGGCAAAAGTACTTTATTAAAAATTCTTTCTCGGATTACTGCTCCTACCAGTGGAAAAGCGATAATTACTGGTAGAGTTTCTTCTTTATTGGAGGTAGGTACCGGATTCCATCCTGAATTAAGTGGACGTGAAAATGTTTATTTGAACGGCACTTTATTAGGAATGAATAAAAATGAAATCACTTCCAAATTGGAACAGATTGCGGATTTTGCTGAATTGAATTCCTTCCTGGATATGCCGGTAAAACAGTATTCATCAGGAATGAAAGTTCGATTGGCATTTTCTGTAGCGGCACATTTACAGGCAGAAATTTTAATGGTGGATGAGGTATTAGCCGTAGGTGACTTAGCATTTCAAAAAAAATGTTTAGGTAAGATGAATGAAGTTGTTCAGCATTCCGGTAAAACAATTTTATTGGTAAGTCATAATATGAGTGCCATTAAAAACTTATGCAATACTGCCCTTTATCTTAAAAATGGTTCAACAGCAATGCTGGGTTCTTGCAGAGAAGTAGTTTCTGAATACTTAAATGCAACCTATTCAGAATTGCCTAGTATGGAAGCGGAACAGATTCAGAGAGAAGCGGAACATAATATCACTTATGCTGTTCCTACTTTCAATTTGACCAAGCTTTCCATAAAAAGCTTTGATGGAACATTGAAAAAAGATTTTCTATCTGATGAAGAAATTACCATTGAAACTTCCTTTGAAGTGTATAGGGATATAAAGGATTTGCAAATGATAATCTCCTTAAATGATGAAGATCATGTTGCAATACTTAGTTCGGAATTAAAACTTTCTGAGCATGGCAATTCTTTAAAAACAGGGGTTTACCATGCATCCTGCAAAATCCCCGGAAATTTATTAGGACAAAATAGATTTTATATTTCAGTGGCAATGGTTAATCCGTCCATTGAACATTTAATATTAAACAGGGCTTTAAGTATTAATATTACTTTAAGCAAGGAGGATAGTATTTATATCGGCAAATTGGCCAATGCATGGATTCGCCCAACATTAAGTTGGGATTTTAATCCAGGCGGAGTTTTGGAAAATAATATTTCTTCCTCCGGAATAAAAAAACTGGCATAATATATCTTAGGAAATTGATTTTTTAATTTTAGATTACAAGAAGGTAACATATGAGAACAGAAGAGAAAAGTTCCTCCCATCCGCATCCCTTGCCACAAATCATTATAGAACCGCGTCGCGGCTGGCAAGTATTGAATTTGCGAGAATTATTTGAAGCGCGTGATTTATTTCAATTGTTTGTATTGCGTGATATTACGGTATTATATAAGCAAACCATTTTAGGATTTGCATGGGCGATATTAAATCCTGTGATCACGATGTTGGTATTTTCGACGGTATTTGGCAGTATCGGAGGGATGAAGGGTGATGGAACA
>CAIKRV010000010.1 GCA_903829945.1 uncultured bacterium
GGGATTATGGAGATGCAAGTGTTGGCGCTACCGTGGCAACTACTTCTCACCAATACACCAAGCCTGGTCGTTATGTAGTGAAATTAACTACTACCAATGGCGGTTGTACTACTACTACCATTGATTCCATCACCGTAATGTGGACCGGTATTAATGAAACGCCGGCAGTAAATTATAGCTTGAATATTTATCCAAATCCATTCAAGGACCAAACTACTATTGCTTACAGCATTGATAATGCTGCCCAAGTTAAAGTAGAGGTAATGGATGTATTAGGAAGAACAGTGGCTACCTTAGTGAATCATCACCAAGTATCCGGAAGCTACAATGTAAGCTTCAATGCTACTGAATTCAAGAATGCAAACTCCGGTATTTATATTGTTCGTATGAGCATTGGAGACCGCGTAATTACAAAACAAATCACTCTTGTGAAATAATACAAACCCTTAGGGGCAAAAGGAAGGGGCTGCATACCAATGCAGCCCCTTTTTTAATGATCTGATTTATTAATATTATACTTATAATGAAAACTTTAAGTACATCATTCTTTTAAGTATATTTGATCCATATTTAAAATAAAAAATTATGTTTCTCATTTTTCTAGGAATAGTCATCGCTGTAGTGGGATATTCCGTCCTTCGTAAAAATCCGCTTACTGTCAAATTTGCCCCTTTAGTAGAGCTCGGAGGAATAATTATTGCCGTGCTGGCATTAATTGGTACTTCTATTGTACAAATAGGTGCCGGAGAGGTAGGGGTAAAAACTTTATTTGGTAAGGTGGAACCCGGTATTCTTACCAGTGGTTTGAATTTTATTAATCCATTTAATGAAGTAACTAAATTCCCGGTACGCACCCAAAATTATACCATGAGTGCACAGCACAATGAAGGTGACGTCATGGGGGATGATGCCATCAGAGTTTTATCTGCTGATGGTTTGGAAGTAGTGATTGATTTAACGGTTTTGTATTCCGTAATACCGAATGAGGCCCCTAAAATATTGCAATCCATAGGCCCTGATTATAAAAATACCATAGTAAGGCCTATCACCCGCACCAGAATAAGAGATAACGCTGTTTATTATGATGCAGTAACTTTATATTCCACCAAGCGAGATGAATTTCAGCATCGTATTTTTTCAAGTATTGAAAAGGAATTTAAATCCAGAGGGATATTTTTGGAGAATTTATTAATTCGAAATATCTCATTGCCTGCCTCTGTAAAAACAACGATTGAGTCTAAAATCAATGCAGAACAAGAGGCACAAAAAATGCAATTTGTATTGCAAAAAGAAAAACAAGAAGCAGAGCGTAAAAGGGTAGAAGCACAAGGTATTGCTGATTATCAAAAAATCATCAGTACGCAACTTTCCGATAAGCAATTACAATATGAATCTATCAAGGCTCAAAAGGAAATTGCACTCTCCAATAATACAAAAGTAATTATTGTCGGTAATGGTAATCATAATCCGATTATGCTGACAGATAAATAAGAAGTCACAGCTATTAAAAACAAAAGCTCTTATACTAGTATAAGAGCTTTTGTTTTTTAGTTATGAATTTTAGTTTTGAGCGTGCAATGCTACACGATTTCCTTCTGAATCGATGAAGAAAGCCATTACGCCAACCTCAGGACTAATTTCTGTACGTGGCATTACTACTTTACCTCCTGCAGGTTCAATACGGTCTAATACCGTTTGTATGCTTGGATTTGCATTTAAATAAATAACAGACCCATCGGAAGATGGTTTATGGTTTTCGCTTTGTGCCAAGCATCCGGATACTTTGCCATTTCCATTTTCAGCTGGGAAACCAACCATTTTGATGCCCATCATTTCACCCATATCTTGCATTTGGGTATTGAAAGCAGTTTCATAAAATTTTTGTGCACGACTAATGTCATTAGCAGGAATTTCAAACCAGTTGAGCGCATTTACATCTTTGTTCATAAAATTAAATTTATTGGGTTATAAAATAAGTCAATCAAAGTTAATTTAATATTCCTTCCTACGTATTACTTTTATATAAATTATACTTTACGCTTTCTGTTTCATTTATTTTAAAACATATCCTTTCCGGGCATATAAATGGTAGAATTTATAGGATACTAATTACTTAAAGGATTTTAATTCATACATTTGATAAAAATTTAGAGTATGTATTCCATATTCACGCCTTGCCGTTTTAAAATAATTTGGGCATTGCCCTTATTTTTATTGAGCACTTTGTCTTTAAATGCCCAAGTTTCTTCCTTCAATTTTGATGGTTTAAAAAGAACTTATATCGTGCATTTACCCACTAATTATAACGCCTCAAATAAATATTCAGTGGTGTTAAGTTTCCATGGCTATACGGATAGTGCATTAGGGCAAGAAAAATATACTCGTTTGGATAGGGTAGCGGATAGTGCAGGATTTATTGCGGTCTATCCCAATGGCATCAATTATCAATGGAACATCGGTTACAATGGATTTTATTACTACAAGGGCGTAAATGATGTGGGATTTATTAATGCGCTGATAGATACCTTAGCAGCTAAGTACAATATTGACCAGAGAAGGGTATATGCTTGCGGTTGGTCGGACGGTGGTTATTTTTGCTATCGTTTGGCTTGCGATTTAAGTACTCGAATTGCGGCAATTGCTTCAGTTTCGGGCCTGATGACCGACAGCATGCAAAAAGACTGTCAGAAGTCTTGCCCGGTGCCCATCATGCATTTTCATGGCACTAAAGACCCGGAAGTGTATTATGACGGGTATAATCACACGGGACATCTATCAGTGGATAGTGTATTGCAATTTTGGATTAAAAGAAATCATTGTACCAAACCCGTGTCTTCCACTTTGATTCCTAATACAGACCTTTCGGATAGTTGCACGGTAATAAAATTCAATTATCCATCCTGTGCTGATTCTTCTGAAATTATATTTTATAAAATAAATAATGGTGGTCATACCTGGCCGGGTGGAACTTTCTTAGTTTCTTATATCGGCTTTACGGATGAGGACATTAATGCAGGGGTGGAAATGTGGAAGTTTTTCAGTACCCATCGCTTACTTTGTGAGGTGAAACAAGGTATAAATATGCCGATAGATCTTTGGGCTAATATACGCTTTTATCCCAATCCCGTAGGACGGGAATTATATATTGACTTGATGGATGAAAGAAGTATTTCAAGTATTGCTTTAGTAGATGGATTGGGTAGAAATTTATGGTCCGTAAATGTTGGTACCCGCAATAATTTTTCCATTCCTATGGCAACTTTACCGGCAGGATATTATTTTTTAAAAATATCCGGAAAGGAGGAAGTATTAATGAAACCTATTATTAAAATTGCCAATTAATAATCCCTCCAATTTCCAATAAAAATACGGATATAATATTTATTTTTTCTTTTCTTCTTCCGGAGGAATTTGAGTTTTTAACTCTTGTTCAAAATCAATAGCATTTTGCCCCTCAGCCGAACTGCGTAAGTTCTTGGCAACGGTGATTCCGTCTGTTTGAATTTCAAAATTATTAAATCCAACAGGCACTTCTATTTTATTGAGGTTGTAAAATGTTTTTCTAAATCCTCGGTTATTGCTTACATTTACAAAGTATCCGTCCGAATAAATATTTTGAATTTCTACCGTCGAGGCGATATCTGTATTTTTATAACTAATAATTGCAGCAGGCGATTTTTCATCAACAACTACTACAGTATCATAATCTAAATATCCTCTTTTTTTGATAGTGATTTTATACATTCCA